>JAIXTU010000103.1 GCA_027483785.1 Flavobacterium sp. | reverse complement strand
GTGCAGTTTTTCTTGTACGGTTTGTGCTTGCCACATCGCTAATTTACTGTCGCGAGTGCCTATTCTGATGGTTTTTGATTCGGGCAATTTTCTAAATTTTAATTTGAAAACGAAACAGAAGCTTTTTGTTCCGTTTCTGGAGTTTGTTCCAATTGAAAAATTTTGTTGATCAAGAAGATACTTTCTTCCACGGAAGTGTCGTCGTCTTTCAAATGGTTAGCAAAATGCGTAGTAATTTTTTGAATGATGCGATTGCTGATGATTTCGGCTTGTTCTTCGTTAAATCCGTTTAATTTTCGGGATTGAAAATCGATTTCCGAATTTTTAATTTCTTGCAATTTTTGTTTGAGTGCACTGATGGTTGGTGCAAACTTCCGCACTTTTGTCCATTCCAAAAACTCTTGTTTAACTTCTTCTAGAATGCGTTCGGCAGCTGGAATTTGAGCGCGTCTTTTTTCTAAAGTATCGTCGGTAATTTTCGACAATTCATCCATGTGAATTAAGGAAACTCCGTTGGTCTGCAATACATTCGAATCGACGTTTTTAGGAACCGATAAATCGAGAATGAGTAGCGGTTTTTTCAAATTTAGAATATTCACATCAACTGTTGGATGCTGTGCTCCTGTGGCCACAACTAAAACGTCGGCTTGTTGAATTTCGGCTTGTAATTCGCTAAAATCTTTAACCGTAAGATTAAATTTTCCAGCAATACGCTCGGCTTTTTCTTTAGTGCGATTAATAAGCGTAATGTGCTTATTTTTCGTGTGTTTGATGAGGTTTTCGCAGGTATTTCGACCGATTTTTCCTGTTCCAAACAACAAAATATTTTTCTGACTTACATCGGAAACATTTTTGAGAATATATTGTACGGCTGCAAAAGAAACCGAAGTAGCTCCTGTGGAAAGATCGGTTTTGTTTTTAATTCGTTTGGAAGCTTGAATAACGGCATTTACTAAACGATCGAGGAAGGTATTGATTAATCCGAACGAACGCGATTGGTTACAAGCGAATTTTATTTGGGAAATAATTTCGAAATCGCCTAAAATCTGACTATCTAAACCCGTTGCAACACGAAAAACATGATTTACGGCTTCGCTAGATTTGTACACATAACCTACTTTTTGGAAGGCTTCGGCAGTTCCGTTTGAGTGATCGCAAATGAGTTTTATCAACTGATACGGATGCTCGGCAAAACCGTAAATTTCGGTGCGGTTGCAAGTAGAATTAATCATCAACGATTCGATTCCAGACGCCTTCGCTTGTGCTAACAACAACGGTTGTGCATCAGCTGGAACGGTAAACTGACCTCGAATCTCTGCGTCGGCTTTTTTGTAGTTTAAGCCAACAACATAAAACGTTGAATGTTTCGGTGTGTGAATCTGCTCCATATATAGTTTTAGCAATTCGGTTACAAAAATAAGTGTATCAAAATCTAAAAAATAACGCTACAAGTTCCATTTTAATCGCTGCTAGCCTTTCAAAACCATTTAGCGATATTTATCGTAAATTCAACTAACTTTGCAGTTGTGACAAGCCTTTCAAAATGTTTTATGTAGAATTATTCTAAATAAATTATTTGTATTAATCTAAGGCTACTTACGAAAAAATACCGCTATGGGTTCATTTGAAGAGATAAAAATTGAGAACGATTTTTTTCTGCTGCGATTTCAGAATCATTCAACTGAAACAGTAACAGAGCAAAAGGCTATTCCTTTGGGATTTATACAGTTTCATTTTTGTTTGAAAGGAACTGCCGTGCTTAATTTTAACGAGAGTTCCTATCAGCTCAATTTAGTTGAGGAACAATCGTATTTGTTGTACAATCCACAGAAAGAACTTCCCTTGCATTTGAAAATCGCTCCGGATAGCTGGATTTTATCGGCTTTTCTTTCCATAAAGAAATTTCACTCTTTATTTTCATCCGATGCGCAACACATTAATTTCCTGACGGTTGAAAACCGCGACAAGAAATATTACGGCGAGTCGCGAGTGAGTCCGTCGATGGCAATAGTACTCAGCCAACTTTTTCATTACAACTTGCATCCTTCCATCAAACAGCTGTATTATCGAGGTAAAGCGTTCGAATTGTTGAGTTTGTACTTCAATAAAACGGAAGATCCTTCGGCAGAACAATGTCCGTTTTTACTCGATGAAGAAAATGTCATGAAAATTAAAAAAGCGAAAGACATTGTTATCCAAAATATGGCCGAACCGCCCGGATTGCAGGAATTAGCCGATCGAGTTGGACTTACACTTAAGAAATTAAAACTCGGTTTCAAGCAAATTTATGGCGATACTGTTTACGGCTATCTGTTTGATTACAAGATGGATTATGCACGTCAGCTTTTAGATTCCGGCTCATACAATGTTAACGAAGTCGGTTTAAAAATCGGTTACAGCACCGGAAGTCATTTTATTTCAGCATTCAAGAAAAAATTCGCTACTACGCCGAAAAAATATTTAATGTCGATTAATCCAACAGTTTCTTAAATTAAAATTTTATACAATGCAACAATCTAAAAGAGGGGTGTTATTGGTAAATCTGGGTTCTCCACAAAGCCCAAATCCAAAGGATGTAAAGCCATATTTGGATGAATTTTTGATGGATAAGTACGTAATCGACGTACCATTTTTATTACGTGCCCTGTTAGTTCGTGGAATTATTTTACAAACGCGTCCGAAACGTTCTGCGGCAGCGTATAAAAAAATCTGGTGGGACGAAGGTTCGCCACTAATTGTTCTTTCAAAACGCATGCACAAAAAAGTGTCGGCCAAGGCTGAGGTTCCTGTTGTTTTGGCGATGCGCTACGGTCAGCCTTCAATCGATTCAGGTTTAAAAGCACTTCGTGATCAAGGCGTAACCGAAGTGTTGTTGTTTCCGTTGTATCCACAATATGCTATGGCAAGTACAAAAACGATTGTCGAATTGGCGCAAAAATTGGTTGCTGAAAAATATCCGGAATTGCATTTGCATCATGTTCCTGCCTTCTACAACCAAAAGAGTTATATCGAGAATTTGGCAAGAAGCATCCGCGAAAAGCTCGAAGGTTTTGATTACGATCATTTGTTGTTCTCGTACCACGGCATTCCGGAGCGTCATATTCGTAAAACCGACGTTACAAAATCGCACTGTAAAATGGATAGCAGCTGCTGTGCTACAAAATCGCCGGCACACGAATTTTGCTACCGCCACCAATGTTATGAAACTACACGTCAAGTTGCTGAAATACTGCAACTTCCAAAAGATACGTACAGCCAGTCGTTTCAATCGCGTTTAGCAGGCGATAAGTGGTTGGATCCGTACACCGATGTTGAAATCAATAAAATGCCAGCCAAGGGAATCAAGAAATTAGCGGTAGTTACGCCGGCTTTTGTATCGGATTGTTTGGAAACATTGGAGGAAATTGCCATGGAGGCCAATCACGAATTCAAAGAAAACGGCGGCGAAGAATTCATGGCAATTCCGTGTTTAAACGACGACGACAAGTGGTGTGCAACCGTTGCTGAATGGATAAACGATTGGGCAGCAACAGGGAAAGTTCTTGCTCCGAAAACGGTTGAAGCAACAGTCTGATGTACGAGTATTTAAAGGCGTTACACCTTATTTTTGTAGTTACTTGGTTCGCCGGGTTATTCTACATTGTACGGCTTTTTGTGTACCAAACTGAAGTTTTCGATAAGTCGGAAGTAGAACGACAAATTTTGCAACCACAATACAAGTTAATGGCGTACCGATTGTGGTACATCATTACCTGGCCGTCGGCTGTTTTAGCATCGATTTTCGCTTTTTGGATGTTGTTTTTCACTCCCGTTGGTCGGGCTTGGTTAGAAACCGATTGGATGCAGGTAAAACTCGGTTTTGTAGCTCTTTTGTATGTGTATCAGTTAAAATGTCATCAGATTTATCTCAAACTACAACGCGGTGAAAAGCCCCATTCGTCTAATTTTCTGAGATTGTGGAACGAGGTAGCAACACTTATTTTGTTTGCTGTGGTATTTCTCGTGGTGTTGAAAAACGCTTTTAACTGGATTTTTGGAGTAGTTGGTATCATTGTGGTATCGCTTTTGTTGATGTTAGGATTCAAATTCTATAAAAATCTGCGCGCAAAACGAGGAACCTAATGCTAAAATCAGTGAAGATAAAAAGGGTGTCGCTGCGAATTCGAATCTTTCTTTCGATGATCGTGCTCACTCTTATTGCTTCCGTTTTAATGGCGTCGATCTCTATTTTTCAGTTTAAACGTGAAGCGAAAGACTATCACCGCGAGCGTTTGGAACGGAAAGAAAATGCTATCAAAGAACACATCAACTACATTTTAGCTAACACGACGTATCCGCTTACCGAAGAAAATTTAGCGCTGATTTTTAAGGATAAGATTCACGAATTGAGTAACATTCATGCGCTGCAAATCAATATTTATAGCCTTGATGGAAAGTTGCTCAAATCGTCGAAAGGTGCGTTTTCGATAGATCAAGCTTCACCGCCGATTCCCGATTACATTCTTCGAATTATGCGTGCTTCGCTTGAAAAGCGTTACGTCGATGTACGAACTATTGAAGGAAAAAAATACCGCTCATCCTACAGTCAAATCAAAGACCTTAAATTCAAACCGCTCGGCATTTTAAACCTGCCGTATATTGAAGACGATGGTTTTTACGACCGCGAGTTAAAGAATTTCTTGATTCGTTTGAGTCAAGTATATTCGTTTATGTTGCTGATAGCCTTTGCATTAGCTTACTTTTTATCGAGCTTCATCACCAAATCTTTGAAACGGATTTCAGATAAAATAACTGAAACTAATCTGAATCAGAAAAACGAGAAAATTGATTTGGACGATTCAAGTCGAGAGATTTCACTGCTTATAAACGCATACAATACGCTAGTCGATAAATTGGAGGATAGTGCCGCTAAATTAGCACAAAGCGAACGTGAACAAGCCTGGCGCGAAATGGCAAAACAAGTTGCGCACGAGATTAAAAATCCGCTTACGCCAATGCGTTTAACGGTGCAAAGTTTTCAAAGACGCTTCGATCCGAACGATCCAGATATTCGTCAGAAAATGGACGACTACTCAAAGACACTCATTCAACAAATTGATATCATGAGTTCGGTGGCATCGGCATTTTCCAATTTCGCCTCGATGCCTGCCCAACAAAACGAAACTTTAAACGTTGGAAAGGTGGTCGAATTAGCACTCGATATTTTTAATGAAGATTACATCGAATTGCAACTGCCCGACGAGAAAATCATTACACGAATGGATCGTACGCAGCTCATTCGCATCATCACAAATTTGGTGAAGAACGGTATTCAAGCCATTCCCGAGGAACAACTCGACAAGAAAATCGTGGTTCGTATTAAACGATTAGCCAACGAAGTTGAAATTGCAGTTTCCGACAACGGCAGCGGAATTCCGCCAGAAAACAGCGATCGAATTTTCGAACCTAAGTTTACTACCAAAACCAGCGGCATGGGTCTAGGTTTGGGCATAATAAAAAACATCATCGAAAATTATTCTGGAACCATTACTTTTGAAACACAATTGGGGCACGGCAGCACATTTTACGTGCGTTTACCCATCACAAAACTCGTAAAGCTATGACATTCGAAAACTTACAAACTAGTCAGACCGACGCTATTTTCCGCATTACTATCGACCGCCCGTCAAAATTGAATGCACTCAATAAAGTTACCATTCAATCGCTTCACGATGCTTTCGCTTACGCAGAAGAGAAATCAGATGTTCGAGCGATTATCTTGACTGGAAGTGGCGAAAAAGCATTTGTTGCTGGTGCAGATATTTCGGAATTTGCCGATTTTAATGTTAGCGAAGGTGCCGCATTAGCAGCTGAAGGTCAGCGTTTGTTGTTCGATTTCGTTGAACGATTGTCGAAACCTGTAATTGCAGCCGTAAACGGTTTTGCTTTGGGCGGTGGCTTGGAGTTGGCTATGTCGGCACATGTACGAATGGCTTCGACCAACGCAAAAATGGGTTTGCCAGAAGTTACTTTGGGCGTTATTCCAGGTTACGGCGGAACACAGCGTTTGGCGCAATTGGTTGGAAAAGGTAAAGCAATGGAGCTAATTCTATCAGCTTCCATGGTCGATGCGCAAACGGCTTTCCAAATAGGATTAGTGAATAAAGTTGTAGATCAATCTGAATTACTGGCAGAGGCAGAAGCTTTGGCATCGAAAATTGAAGCTAATTCTCCAGCGGCCATTCGCGCGGCCATCCAAGCAGTAAATGCCGGTTATGATAACAGCCAAAACGGCTTTGAAACAGAGATAAAGCTGTTTGGAACTTGTTTTGGAACAGCAGATTTTAAGGAAGGAACATCAGCCTTTCTTGAAAAAAGAAAAGCTGTATTTACTGGAAATTAATCGTTGAAAATGGCTTTCAGTTCCGTGGCTTCAGAAGGTTTCATTTTCCCAGCAAGCACTAAACTCAATTGCTTTCTGCGTAAAGCGGCTTCAAAACGCTGAATTTCTAATTCGGTTTCAGGTTTGATTGGTGGAACTTCAACCGGACGTCCCGTGTCATCTACGGCTACGAATGTGTAAATAGCTTCGTTTGCCTTGTTTCGGTGCCCTGATTCGCGATCTTCAATCCAAACGTCTATAAAAATTTCCATGGACGACTTAAACGAACGTGAAACTTTAGCTTCAACGGTTACCACACTTCCCAAAGGAATGGCGCGGTTAAAAGCCACGTGATTTACCGAAGCTGTAACGACAATTCTACGCGAATGTCGACGGGCGGCAATACTCGCAGCACGATCCATACGCGCCAACAATTCGCCACCGAAAAGATTGTTCAACGGATTGGTTTCACTTGGTAAAACGAGGTCGGTTAATACCGTTAACGATTCAGAAGGTGTTTTAGCTACCACTTTTTTTTTTTTTTTGTATAGAAATGTAGGCTTTCTCAAAGGCTGCTTTAAGAAAGGTTTAAGTTTGGTTACTTGCGGTGGTTTGAATTATTCGACCAACAACCACGCATCTTGCGTTTGCGTTTGGTGAATGTGCGTTAATGCAGCTTTAGCTTCGCCGTATTTGCTGTAACTTCCAAATAAAACAGGCGTTAATCCGAAGCGATTTTTTGGAAGCAAGCGAGCTTCAAAACCTCTCGATTTCAAATCGCTTAAAACTGCATTTGCATTTTTCTGGTCGCGAAAAGCACCTGCAACTACGTGATATTTAAAATCGGGAGTCGAAACCGGAAGCGATAATGTTTCCGACGGACTCGCAATTAAAAAGGTTGCTTTTTGGATTTCTTGCGTTACTTTTTGTTGAACTGATGCACGAACTTCGGCTGTTTTTTCTTCTACGTAAGTGTTATACGCTTGATTGCCAAAAAAACCGCTTATACCTAAAACGAGTACGGCAGCCGATGCATATTTCCAAGCATTAAAATGCGAACGACTTTGCTGTTCTAATTCGACAACTTTCGATTCAATAGCTGGAATTTGTTCTGAAGCAGCTATCACTTCTGTTACAAAACGTTGCGGGATTTGAATGTTCGAAAGTCCGAAAGCAGCTATGTAATAATTTACTTCGCTTGCTGGTTCGAAACGAATGGTCCCGAAGCTGGTTCGTTCTAAAACACCAATGTTTCGAAGTTCAACGCGCTGTTTCGCCGCTAATTGATCTTCCACGAAAGCTACCTCAGCGCGAATTAAATTCAGTGCCGTATCGAAGCTAATTTTTTCTGCTTTGGCGATATGACTTGCCAGTAATCCGTCGTTATGACGCAAGTTAACGTTGAATGAAATTGTCTTTTTGGGCGGAATGCACAGTCCTTTTTCAGGATCGATCACTGCCGACTGAATTTCAGCAATAAAACCGCCAAAACCAGGAACAGTTACGCATTGGTAGCGGTACAATAACTCAGAAATAAATCGCTCAATCTTCATAAAAACAAAAATACGCATTCAATAATTGATGTGCTATTTTGTTTCAAAATCTTATTAACAACTGTTTTTGTTTTTGTATATTGTGCTTCAATATTTTACTATGCGCCATACAGAATTACTCTACGTTTTAGCTTTGCTAAAGGCCGAAGGCATTGGTAATGTCATCGCCAGAAAGTTGCTTTCGCACTTCGAAAATCCGTCCGATATTTTTTCCGCGAAAGCGAAAGACCTTGCCCAAATTCACGGCATCGGCAACTTCCGAATTTCAGCTCTCAAAAACAAATCGGTTTTAAAACAAGCCGAAAAAGAACTTGTTTACATGCAGGAAACTGCAGTAACGCCACTTTTTATTTCAGACGAAGCATTTCCCAATCGACTACGACAATGTTCCGACGCGCCCGTTTTGCTGTTTACTTCAGGGAAAATGGATTTAAACGCACATAAAGTTATCAGTATCGTGGGTACCCGACGCATGACCAACTACGGCAGCGGATTTCTAAAAGAATTTATTCAAGAGCTCGTTCCTTACAACCCATTGATTGTTAGTGGTTTTGCTTACGGAGTTGATATCGCCGCACATCAATTCGCTGTACAAAACAATTTGCAAACGGTTGGTGTTTTAGCGCACGGGCTTGCCGATATCTATCCGAAGGTGCACAAAAAGTACATTCGGCCAATCTCAGAAAACGGAGGTTTAGTTACCGAATTTTTCAGCGATGTGGCACCCGACAAAGAGCACTTTGTTCGCCGAAACCGAATTGTTGCTGGTCTAGCGGATGCAACAATCGTTATCGAATCGGCCGATCGCGGTGGTTCGCTGATAACAGCAAACTTCGCGTTTGATTACAGTCGCGATGTCTTTGCAGTTCCGGGTCGTTTAAACGATAAATACAGTGCCGGTTGCAATCATTTAATTAAATGTCAGAAAGCATCTTTGCTTACATCGGTTGCCGATTTGGTTTATTTGCTGAATTGGGAACAAAAAAAGAGTCCGGCCGCCGTTCAAAAACAACTATTCGTTGAGCTAAAACCCGAAGAACAGAAACTATACGAAACACTTAACAAAACAGGAAAATTGCAACTCGACGATCTTGCAATTAACTGCGATTTACCTGTACATAAAACAGCGGTACTACTACTAGAACTAGAACTTAAAGGTTTGGTTTTGCCGTTGCCAGGAAAATTTTTCGAAGCCATTTAAAATTTATATCATACCTGAGTTCGATTTAAAAATTGCGGTCAGAAAACAGATAAATGGTTGAATACAAGGCAGATTTTTATTGGGATACTGTAGTATCGCAATAAAATCTAACGAAGTAGGCAGCCGTTTATCTGTTTAGCATAGAAACTATTTTTGTCCATCGCTACTTAATTTCACAATTTGTTCATTTAAAGCGATCTGACAAAGATTTTTAATCGAACTCAGGTATCATGGAAGAAATTAATAAAATAACGTATTTGGTTCGGTCTGCAATTTTTGAAGTTCATAGAGAACTTGGACCAGGATTGTTTGAACGCGTTTACGAAGCAGCTTTGGCACGTGAATTGAATGAACTCGGCTTATCTGTTAGTCGGCAGCACACAAAAACACTGATGTATAAAGGAGAATTATTGGGTGAAGCCTATGTAATTGATCTACTTGTAGAAAACAAAGTAATTGTGGAAATTAAATCGGTAGAAAATTTGCAAAACGTGCCTAAAAAACAATTGATGACTTATTTGCGACTTTCAGGTTGTAAAGTTGGGTTGTTGGTTAATTTTAACTCGGGCTATCTAGTTGATAAAGAATCAATTGTTCGAATCATCGTTTAGCGGTTGCACACAGAAAACACAAAATCTCACAGAATTTACCAGCAAGTTTCTGTGTAGTTCTGTGTATTCTGTGAGAAAATACTGCGCACAGAAATCACGGAATCTCACAGAATTTTACCAGCAAGTTTCTGTGTAGTTCTGTGCATTCTGTGAGAAAATACTGCGCGCAGAAAACACAAAATCTCACAGAATTTTACCAGCAAGTCTTTGAAGTTCTACGTATTCTGTGAGAAAAATAGCGCTCTACAGACCTAAATTCCTTGAGAAAATGAAGAACGAAAACCGAGTTTTTCACGAACGCGCGATAGTACTCCTTGAGCCGTAGCACGAGCTTTCTCAGCACCTTTAAGTAGTTCTTGCTCCACCAATTCAGGATCGGCGATAAGCGCATTGTAACGCGTGCGAATAGTTCCAAAAACGTCGAGCATTAATTCATACAACGCTTGTTTTGCATGTCCGTAGCCGTAAGTTCCGTTGGCGTTTTCATAATTCACACGCATCGCCTCTATTTGCTCCGGACTTGCCAATAATTTATAAATAGCGAAAATCTTGCACGTATCCGGATTTTTCGGCGCTTCTAAAGGCGTACTATCCGTTTCAATTTGCATGATTTGCTTGCGCAAAGCCTTATCGTCCGTGAAGATATTGATCACATTATTGGCCGACTTGCTCATTTTTCCACCGTTGGTTCCCGGAACGTAGCTAGCTTCTTGCTCCATCGTTGCGGTAGGTAACACAAGGGTTTCTCCCATTTGATGGTTAAATCGCGACGCTACATCGCGAGCAATTTCAATGTGTTGCAACTGATCTTTACCTACCGGAATGTGCGTGGCGTCGTACAACAAAATGTCGGCTGCCATTAAAATCGGGTAGTCAAACAATCCAGCGTTCACGTCTTCCAAACGATCCGATTTATCTTTAAACGAATGCGCCAAAGTAAGTCGTTGAAACGGGAAAAAGCAGTTCAGGTACCACGTAAGTTCGGTTACCATTGCTACATCCGACTGTCGGTAAAAAACCACTTTGTCGGTATTTAAACCACAGGCTAACCAAACGGCAGCAGTCGATAACGTATTTGCGCCCAAGGTTTCGGCGTCTTTAATTTGCGTGATCGAGTGTAAATCGGCTATAAAAAGGTATGATGGAGTTGCATTTTCCTCAGACATTTTTATAGCGGGCAAAATAGCGCCCAATAAATTACCTAAATGCGGCGTTCCGGTACTTTGAATTCCGGTGAGTATGCGTTTTTCCTGATTTTCCATAGCGCAAAGATGCCATTTTTTTGAGAGTTCAAAAACTACTTTTTAATGATTTGGTTTGCTTATTTTTGACCGATGAGGTATTTCAAAAATTTTCTGATACTGCTTTGGCGCATCTATTTTTATATTTTAATGGCGTTGCCCATTTTAATCATGCTGCCGTTTTTATTGCTTTCAATCTGTAAAGAAAGTTGGTACCCGTACTTTTTTGTGATGGCGCGCATTTGGGCAAAGGTCATTTTGTTTGGTATGGGTTTTTATCCGAAGGTCGTTTTTCACGAAGTGCCGGAACCAGGCAAAAGTTATATGTTTATTGCCAACCACACATCAATGACCGACATCATGCTCATGCTCAGCACAATACGAAATCCGTTTGTGTTTGTTGGAAAGAAAGAACTGGTAAAAATTCCGTTGTTTGGATTTTTTTACAAGCGTACGTGCATTTTGGTAGATCGCAATAGTTCTAAAAGTCGGGGCGAGGTCTTTAAACGCGCACAAAGCCGATTGAATCAAGGTTTAAGCATTTGTATTTTTCCGGAAGGCGGTGTTCCCGACGACGAATCGGTTTTATTGGACGAGTTTAAAGATGGGGCGTTTCGTTTGGCTATTGATCATCAAATACCGATTTTACCGCTCTCGTTTGCCGATAATAAAAAACGTTTTTCGTACACCTTTTTTTCAGGAACTCCAGGCAAAATGCGCGTTACCGTTCACCGAGCCGTGCCAACAGCTGGTTTAACTCAAGACGACAAAAAAGCGCTCAAAGACCAAGCTTTTCAAATTATAGAAAGCGAGTTAAAGCGTTATCAAGCCGAGGATTAGCTTTATTTTTTGGGCGTAACCCTTCCCAAACGTTCCCGGAGGATGCGTGCTCGGTCAGGGTCGCGCCGTTCGTTGCAATAGTCGTTCCAACCGCAAACGTTCCGTAGGTTTAAAACGGGCTTCCGTTCGGTCGCCGTTTCAAACCACGTCACGTACTTGCGTTTGGTGCCGTCTGTTTCCACTGCCGTCGCTTACGCGGCAATCGTTTCCAGACGATACGTTGGTAACGATTTTCCGCGCTAAGGACGGTAGCGGAAATCCTGCCACGAGCGGCGGTTGCCGAGTGGCAGATTGCAGCATACGGCCTGACCCGTGGGTGGGTTTAGCCTAGGACGGGGAGCGCCCAAAAAAAAATGCGAACCCAAAGATTCGCATGTATAAATTCGCTTGAAAGTTGTATTAGAATCGGTAACTGATTCCGGAATAAAGTGCGATGAAGTACGGACGGAAGTTGCCCGCATCGCGACTAAACGTATTAATTTGATACTTAAACATCGGTTCAAAATTCAGCTCAAACTTCTTAAAAAAGCGGTATTGAAAGCCCAAACCAATGTTAGAACTAAAGTGTATATCGTTTAAGTTTGTGGCTTCGCCTAAACTTGTGCTAAACGAGTTACTGCGCAGAGAAACGTTGTTTTCGGCCAAGAATAATGTACTCAAACCACCAATTACATTAATTCCGAATTTAGAATCGAGCACTTTGTACGACATTTCGAGCGGTACTTCAAAATAGCCAAACTCTTGATTCATGAAACCCATAGTTGATTGTTGCATAGCTGCGTCGACAGCCAAAGCACCCGTATCCATTTGCGAGCGGTTAACAACGGCCACGCCACGAGCTGCGGGAGTTACTGTTGTAGTTTCGAAAACTTGTGGTTCTAAGGCAGCAATAAATGCAACTTCGTTGGTTTCGTATCCGAGCTGGAATTTGTTTAGACCAGTTCTAATCGCGAAACGTTTATTTATCGCGTAGTTAACGTTAATTCCGACCGACATAGAACGGTCGTACGATTTATCGTTAGTTGCAAAGGCTGTATGTATAGGCGAACCGTTCCCTGCAGAGTTGAAGTAAATAGGCGCCACATTGGGTGTTATTTGCCATTTTTCTCTTTTTGCCTCGGCGGTTTTTGTATCGGTTTTTTCAGTTTGCTGCTGTAGCAACTGCTCTAACGGATTGGTTTCGGTAACAGCAGCGACAGCATTTTCGGTTGCTGTATCCAACGGTTTATCCGCAGTTTTGGAAACAGTTGTTGCGTTGTTTGCGCCCTTGTTTGTATCCGGCAAAGCGTACACGAGCGGATCTTTATCGAGCGGTTTTAACTCTTGGATAGCTGTATTGTTGTTCGGGTTGCTAGCCGCGTTTTTCGTTTGGTTGTTCACTGAATTTTGCAGCGCAACAGCGGTTGAACTTTGCGTTGTGTTAACGGCGTTCTGGCGCAGTTTCTTCGATTTCGGTTTGCGCGTTGTGCTAGCGGTTGCCACGGCAATTTCGCTGCGGTTGTTTTGACTATTAAAGTTGCTGTTGCTTGGCTTCTTAACACTACCGTTGCGTTTCTCTTTCGTTCCAATCTCTTCGCTGTTAGCTACAGCATTTTCATTGGTAGTAGTTGTGCGATTTGACGGCGAAGCATTTCTCGGCTTTGTTCTTTGGGCGTTTTCAGACGATTTATTTTCAGCATCGGCTGCGGTGGCAACAGTTTCGTTGGAACTTGGGTTGTTGTTTCCGTTTGCCGCATTGTTCTCATCGTTCGGATTTTGAACTTTCGGATTTTCAGTTTCCGTTGTATTTGGCTTTTCAGTAGGTTTGGCTACCACTCCGTTTTCCGATTCGTTGCCAGAAAAAGGCAAAGATGTGCCCGAATTATTGGTAAACAACAGTTGTAAACCAAAAATCATTGGAATTAGAATGGCTGCTGCACCAGCAAGTTTCCACCAAATTGGGATTACACGTCGCTTTTTCTTTTGCAAAAGCGCATGTTCGATATTTTCCCAAACTACGGGATCAGGAATTTGTTCAAAGTCCTTGAACTTTTCCTGGAATAAACGATCTATGTTCTTTCTCTCTTTCATTGTAATGCTATTGCCGACTTCTTGCCGGTGTGTAAGTCGATTTTTTCTTTTAGGATCATGCGAGCACGCGCCAGGTTAGATTTGGTTGTTCCGGTTGCGATGTTCAGCATTTCGCTGATTTCATTGTGCGAATAGCCGTCCAGAACATATAAACTAAAGCACAAGCGGTATCTTTCGGGAAGTTCTTGAATGATTTTCATTAAGAAATCGAGTGAAACGGAATCGTCGTCGAGATCGATTTCTGTTTCATCTGGAATATTTTCATTCACAACTTCGAGGTAGCGTTGCCCTCTAAACTTTTGCAGCGCGTTGTTAATCATGATTCGTTTTGCCCAACCTTCAAACGATCCTTTTCCGGAATATTGTTTTATTTTCTCGAAAATGATTAAAAATCCGTCCTGAAGGTTGTCTTGGGCTTCAGCGTAACTCGACGAATATTTCATGCAAACTCCGAAGAATTTCGCTGAAAACAATTGATAGACCGCGGCCTGCGATTTTAGGTCGTTCTCTTTACAGCCGGCTATCAATTCGTCGAGATTCACTCCTTAAAGTTCGGTATTAATAGTTAACAGGAATAGTTACTTCTTCAAAGATATTGTTTCCTTGGTCATCTTTTCCTTTAAAAAATTTAAATACATAATGCTGATAACCAGGTGTACACTCAAATTGAAACGTTGCGGTTCTTAATTCAGGTACGGCAGTGTTACATACTGCATTGTTGGGCACTTGTGAGGTAATTCCGATAATCCGCGTATCACTAGACTTTTCGTAATAAATACCGCTGTAAATATGGCAGTTGGTTGGCATACGGTATTGTAATGTAATGGTGTAAAGTCCGCCGGTTTCAAAACTTGTGGGAACAGTAAAGCCTTCTACAGCTATTATTTCGAAACTGTAATTCGGGGTGTTATCGTCTATAGAGCAGCTGTTAAAACTCAATGCTGTAACAAACGACAGAAGAGCAATTTTCAAAAACTTCATTTTTCTTTTCTTTGTTCATTTTCTAGATGCTAAAAGTACGAAGCGGTTGCGTAAAAAAAATGCCCGCGGTATGCGGGCATTAAATTCTAAGCAGATTCTTTGATATGCGTCTTAATTTTTTGTTCTAATTCTTCGGATAATTCCGGATTATCTTTGATTAGTGCTTTAACGGCATCTCGTCCTTGCCCTAACTTTGTATCGGCGTAGCTAAACCAAGATCCAGACTTGCGGATGATTTCAAATTCAACAGCTAAATCTAGAATTTCTCCCGTTTTTGAAACTCCTTCGCCGTACATAATATCAAACTCAGCTGTTTTGAATGGTGGCGCTACTTTGTTTTTAATGACTTTCACTTTGGTGCGGTTCCCGATCACGTTTTCGCCGTCTTTAATTTGTGATGCACGACGAATGTCTAATCTTACCGAAGCATAAAATTTCAATGCATTACCACCCGTAGTCGTTTCTGGATTACCGAACATTACGCCGATTTTCTCACGTAATTGGTTAATAAAGAAGACTGTACAATTCGTTTTACTTATCGTTCCGGTAAGTTTTCGAAGTGCTTGCGACATTAAACGTGCATGCAATCCCATTTTCGAATCGCCCATTTCGCCTTCTATTTCACTTTTTGGCGTTAATGCGGCAACAGAGTCGATTACCACGATATCGATAGCACCAGAACGAATTAAGTTTTCCGCAATTTCTAGCGCTTGTTCGCCGTTATCGGGTTGCGAAATGATCAGGTTTTCAATATCTACTCCGAGTTTTTCTGCGTAATGACGGTCGAAAGCATGTTCAGCATCGATAAATGCAGCGATTCCGCCCGCTTTTTGAGCTTCCGCAATAGCGTGTAAGGTTAAGGTCGTCTTACCGGAAGATTCCGGACCGTATATTTCGATAATTCTTCCTTTAGGATATCCATTGACGCCTAGCGCCAAATCGAGACCGAGCGAACCGGACGAAATAACTTCAACTTCCTCAATCGCTTTGTCTCCCATTTTCATTACAGTTCCCTTACCATAAGTCTTATCTAACTTATCTAAAGTAAGTTGTAATGCTTTCAATTTTGATTCTCTCTCTGTACTCATAAAAAAATGTATTGGCTTTTAATTGCGTAAAAGTAAAGCAAATATCGTTTTTTGATTACGGTTTTTCCGTAAGGTTTTGAGAAATTTTGTATCAAAATGCAGTCTGCTTTTTACCTAGTTTTTAGCTTCTCTTAAGCAATAAATACCCGCTAATCCTGTCATTTTCCTACTTTTGCACACATTTGATTGTTTATGGAACGCATAATCTCTTATCCGATTACCCTTATTTACTACTTGGTCTTTGGTTTGCTGTTGGTAATTTTTCATCCAATTCAATATATCTGTTTACATGTTTTTGGCTATCAAGCTCATAAAAAAAGTGTTGATTATCTAAACTTCGGATTGTTGTCGGCTACGCGTATACTCGGAACTCGTTACACAGTAAAAGGACTTGAAAATGTTCCCAAGGGAGTACCAGTTATTTTTGTTGCGAATCATCAGAGCATGTACGACATCATTACCATTATTTGGTATTTCCGCAAGGCACATCCGAAATTTGTAAGCAAGAAAGAACTCGGAAAAGGGATTCCTTCGGTGTCTTTTAATTTGCGGCACGGCGGCTCGGTACTCATCGATCGGAAAGATCCAAAACAGGCAATTCCGGCCATTCAAAAACTCGGGAAGTATATTGAAGCAAATAATCGGGCGGCTGTAATTTTTCCCGAAGGAACGCGAAGCAAAACAGGAGTTCCGAAACCGTTTCAGCAAACCGGCCTTAAAATTCTGTTCAAAACAGCACCCTCAGCCTATGTTGTTCCAATTTCCATCAACAATAGTTGGACAATCGTTAAATTCGGCTTCTTTCCCGCAGGCTTGGGAAATCGGCTTACCTTTACAGCTCATAAAGCATTGAAGGTCTCCGATTTCGAAGTCGACGACTTACTCGCAAAAACCGAAGACGCGGTCGTTTCCGCACTTAAATACTAAACATATTATTTATCATGTCTATAAAAAACATCCGATTGGAAGTCATGCAGTTTTTGGAACAGAAAATCGATTCCTTCATGGACGAATTTTTGATTCCAATCGACAAAATTTGGCAACCATCCGACTTTCTTCCACAACCTGATTCCGACACTTTTCTGCAAGAAATTGCCGAATTGCGTGAAATAGCAAAAGACTTACCGTATGATTTCTGGGTAACGCTCGTTGGCGACACCATTACCGAAGAAGCACTACCTACTTACGAATCGTGGTTAATGGATGTGGAAGGCGTAAGCCAACAAGATCGCAACGGTTGGTCAAAATGGGTTCGTCATTGGACAGGCGAAGAAAACCGTCACGGCGATTTATTAAACAAATATTTGTACTTATCGGGTCGCGTAAACATGCGTGAAGTAGAAGTTACGACACAGCATTTAATCTCCGATGGTTTCGATATAGGAACAGGACAAGATCCGTACAAGAATTTTGTGTACACTTCTTTCCAAGAACTTGCAACGTATATTTCGCATAATCGTGTGGCGCAAATTGCAAAACAGTACGGCGAGAAGAAATTGTCGAAAATCTGTAAAATTATTGCGGGCGATGAAATGCGTCACCACCACGCGTATAGCGAATTTGTAAATCAGATTTTTAAAGTCGATCCGAGTGAAATGTTGTTGGCGTTCAACTACATGATGAAACAAAAAATTGTTATGCCGGCACAATTTCTTCGTGAAAGCGGCGAGAAAATATCGTCGGCCTTTTTGAACTTTTCCGATTCAGCACAGCGCATTGGAGTTTATACCGCCAACGATTATGTGGAAATTATGCAGAAGCTGATCGATAAGTGGCAAATCGATAAACTGGCAAACCTTACCGACGAGGCTGAAAAAGCGCGCGATTACTTGATGAAACTACCTGCGCGAATGGCAAAAGTTTCTGAGCGACTAATTATTCCTGCAGAAGCAACAATGTTTAAATGGGTTGAACCTGCTACAATTGCATAATGCGTGATTTTATCGAGGAAACCTTGGTTTTTGTACGTGTTACTTTAGCTCATGCAGAAGGGGGTCACGACATAAATCATATTTTGCGAGTATACAAGATAGCGTTACGACTTGCCGATGAAGAATCGGCCGACACAACAGTCGTCTCCTTAGCGGCTTTATTACACGATATTTCAGATGCAAAATTTAACGGCGGAGACGATTTGTTGGGAGCGAAAGTTGCTGCCGATTTTCTCACTAAAATCAATGTTCCAGAAGTAATTAAGGAGCACGTTTGTTTTATCATCAAAAATATGTCGTTTAAAGGAGGCGGCACTTTCGTGGAAAAACCTTCGTTGGAATTTCAGATTGTACAAGACGCCGACCGCCTTGATGCCATTGGCGCCATAGGGATTGCACGTACGTTTAATTATGGAGGGTTTAAAAACCGTGCCTTGTACAATCCAGACATTAAACCACGAACGGAATTAACCGCCGAGAATTACCGCAATGAAGAGCAACCCACGATTAATCATTTTTACGAAAAATTACTCTTGCTGAAAGATCGTATGAATACGACTACAGCGAAAGTTTGGGCAACAAAACGTCACGATTTTATGTTGGAATTTCTCGATCGCTTTTACGCGGAATGGGACGGGGCAGATTTAACTCAATGTGCAAACAAATGCACGGCAAGCAACGTAGGAATGAAATAGATTACAATGGTTTTAGCACCCTCGTAATCTTTTGCCATACGTTGACCTAATAACAAAAACAGCAGTGTTACCGCCGAAGTCACAGCGCCATAAAATCCGAAACTTTCACCACTATTGGTTAAAAGTTGTATAATTCCGGCAGCAGATGCAATTCCAGCAACCAATTCCAAAACTAAAATTAAACCCAATGACATCGGAACCATATCTTTAATGGGTGTTTTTGCAAAATGCGATTTCAACCAATCGAGATTATCTTTCCAGTACATGAGCTTGTCGTAGCCCGATTGAATAAAAGTGATCGCTAGAAATAAAAGCAGTAAAAGGCGAACGGGATTTTGTAATTCCATAATTATTTTGCGTGTATATGACGAGTTAATTTTATTGACAAATCGGTGAAAATAATTTTAGCGTTTGCATTTCGTTCGATGTGATACATGGCGTTTTCAATTTCTTGAAAGATACCAACAATGTTTCCTCCGTGAACAAAAGGAGCAAACTTCTCCAGTTTAAAATTTCCGTATTCAGGAACAATATACGTTAATGAACCGGCACCGTAATTAGTTAACAACGCTTGGCGGAACATTTCTGCACAAAAACTCAGAAAACGCTTCTGCCGTTCCCTGCCAATACCGGCTAAATCTTCACTCCATGAAATCAAACTTTTAATTGCACCCGGATTTCCCTTGGCCGAAAATGCCGCCCGAACCCAATCGACAAACCATTTTTCAAACTCTAATTCGGCATCGTTCTCTTCTGCCAATAGCAACGCCTTGCTCAAGTTTCCTTGCGATCGAGCTGCCAACATTTTCACCTTTGCGGTATCGAGCGTAAGTCGCTCGTTTAAAAAATCGACAACTTGACTTTCGGAAAACGGTCGGAATTCGATTTCCTGACAACGGGAACGTACAGTTGGTAATAATTCGTCGGGATTTTCGACCAATAAAATGATGAATGTGTCGTCCGATGGTTCTTCGAGAATCTTCAGTAATTTATTGGCTGTACTGTTGTTCATGAGCTCAGCTCGCCAGACAATCAATACTTTTTTTCCACCTTCGTAGGATTTCATTCCGATGACACGCGCAATCGAATCGGCATCTGTAGCTCGAATTTCACCTTGCTTGCCGTCGCCGCCCGCATGTGTAAACCATTCTGCTAAAGAGCCAAACGGACGTTCGCGTAAAAACTCGCGCCATTCCGGATAAAGCTCTTCCGAACTCATTGCTTTACTGCCAGCCGTTCCAGATGGTGTCGGAAAATAAAAGTGCAAATCGGGATGTTGCAAACCAGCCACTTTCGAATTACAGCTGCTGTTTCCTCCTTCGTTTTCAAAACCCACATTGTTGCACAGCAAGTAGCGCGCATAGGCGAGTGCCATGGGTAAAGTTCCACTGCCTTCAGGACCGATAAACAGTTGCGTGTGGGCAATACGGCCGTTTTGCGCACTGTGAACCAGTTGCTTTTTTAAGTGTTCGTGACCGGGAGTGGATGAAAATAGCATACGCAAATATAAGTTTTGCAGAAGTATTCCGCACGGGTTGCCTTTTTAAATCGGTTGTAAAGGTTTCTTTTTTTAAATATTCCCATGCTTCTTTGGCTCGTACAGTATCCACAGAAATACCCATAGAAGCTCGCTTAATTTTCTTAACTTCTGTGGTTTCTGTATGCATTTTACTCTTACAGAATGCGTAGGTCTAAACTGACAAGCCGTCTTATTATGTGTATTTCTGTGAATTCTACGCGCAAAAAATCGTACGAAATTCAAAAACAAATCACTAAACTCCTTGAAATTCCATGGTTCTAGGTGGATTTTTGCAATTCGAGATAAGCCTTATACAACCGCAACTCATCCCAAGAAAATTCGTTGTTAGATGCTTCGCGTAGCGGCGATAAACCAGCAGAACTATCAACCTTTTCAAACAGCTCGGCCAATTTTAGTTGTTGATCATCAGGTAAAAAGTCGGAGATATTACATTTTCCTTGCGCAATTAGCTTTGAAATATGGCTGTAAATTGTGCTCACCGACAGTTTTCGAGTTGCTGCAATATCTTCCACCGAAATCCCTTCGCTTAACAACAAGAACGTTTCGTTAACTGTGTCGGGCTTTTGCTTGGCTTTTTTCTTTTGTGGATATTCAACCTCTTCCTCTTCCGCCACGAGCGAAACTGCTTGCAATCGTTCCCGAGCAGCAATCCAATTTTTACGTGCGTAATCTTTGAACGATTCACCGAGCAAACTTTCTTTTGTCCATTCGGCTTCTTCGCCTAAATCAGCGTATTGTCTGGCTTTGAAAAGCTTATAAACCGTATTCAAAAACACATCCTCCAATTCTACTAAAGCTTGATTCACTTCTTTGGATTTCTTCTGTTTTGACGTTAGAATCAAATTATCATACAATCCCACACTTATTTCTTCCGCGAAAGCGAAAAAGTACTGAAACGCCTTTCGAACACGCTCTTTCAAAAACGACTCATCGACTGCTTCGGCCGCTAAAATACTGTGGATTTGACGACGAAATTGCGCTGCGGGCGCTCCCATTTCCAAGCAACGTTTATACGATTGTTTTGCCCAAACGCCGTGCAAGGTTTCGGCTGTCTTTACACCCATCGCAAATTGAAATTGAAATTCGCCCAAAGCTTTTTCCAATACTGAAAAATCGAAAACGGCTTGTAAAAATTCAAGCAAATACACTTTTCGCGCGTGCTCCAAATGTCCGGC
Organism: Flavobacterium sp.; assembly: GCA_027483785.1. Taxonomy (GTDB): domain Bacteria; phylum Bacteroidota; class Bacteroidia; order Flavobacteriales; family Flavobacteriaceae; genus Flavobacterium. The sequence goes on along the minus strand of JAIXTU010000103.1, from coordinate 5,586 downwards.
GAGGTGCTCCGTTCCGGGTTGTGCTGCCGTGTACGCCTCAACACTTTTGTCGTTTTCAATACCGTTAAATTGCAACGGACTCAACAACATTACGCCTTCTAAACTGCGAATGCGCGATAAGGCTACATAGGCTTGGCCTGGTTGAAAAACGTCGGCTACGTCAACAACCGCGCGATCGAAGGTTAAGCCTTGGCTTTTATGAACAGTGATTGCCCACGCTAATTTTAACGGAAAATGCGTAAAGGTTCCGATAACCGTTTCTTTAATTTCGCGATTGTCGTTCAGCTCGTATTTCATGTTCTGCCATTCGTAACGCTCTACATCGATCGTTTCATCGCTGTCGTCGCAAACCACTTTGATTTCAACGCTCGATAAAAAAGTAACCGTTGCCATTTTGCCGTTGAAGTATCTTTTATTCGGCGCCATATCGTTTTTGATGAACATAACGCGTGCACCAACTTTCAAACTCAATACTTCTGGAATAGGATACAAGCGGTCAGGGAAATCATCGATAATTTCAGCGCGAAATTGAAATTCCTTGCTGGCTATTTCTGCTAACTCCGACTCGTTTACCACATCGGCTTTTCGATTATGTGTGGTGAGTAAAATGGCGTTTTTCGCTGTTTTTAAATTGCGATCGGCAACAACATGTTTGTTTAAAATAGCCAAATTTTCACTGGTTATTGTATTGTGCCGCAGATTATTCAGAATTTCCAGAAACGTAGGATCCGACTGCCGATAAATGTGTTTTAATTCAATATAAACCGGTTTTAACTGTTGCAAACAGCGTGCGTCGAAAAAAAATTTTCCGCTGTAATAGTGTTGCATCAAAAGCCATTCTTGGTCTTTAATTACGGGAGGCAATTGCAATAAATCGCCAATAAAGAGTACTTGAACGCCTCCAAAAAGGGCCTGACTTTTTCGTGTGTGTCGCAAAGCAAAATCGATGGCGTCTAGCAAATCGGGTCGCAACATACTCACCTCATCAATTACCAATAATTCGAGTTGAGTAAGCAGTGTTTTTTTTACGCGATTCATTCGAAAATGTTTCCGAATGGTGCTTGGTGTTTCCACTTTAACGTCGGTACGGTAATGCGTACGTTCATCGCTAGGTAAGAACAGCGCGGGCGGAATTTGAAACAGCGAATGTATGGTAACGCCGCCTGCATTTAAAGCGGCAATTCCGGTTGGCGCAACAACCACAGCGTGTTTGTGCGTGGTTTTAATAAGATGTTTAAGTAGTGTGGTTTTTCCTGTTCCGGCTTTTCCAGTAAGGAAAACAGGGTACTTCGTTTGATTTACAAAACGAAGCAAATAACGAGCTTCGGGCGAAAAATCTTCCATTTTGGCGTGTATTAAAAAAGCTAAGGTAATTATTTATCTCGGAAGTTTTTCTACATCAGTACAATCTACTTCTGCGTAAGCAAAAATTGTATATCCGAAATCAATCGGTCAACATCAGCATCTTTTGTGCCGTCGTAAAAGCCGCGAATGCGTCGCTCACGATCTACTAAAATCAAATTTTCGGTATGCACCATATCGTACAATTCGCTGGTGTTTGCTGTTTTTACAGCTAAATACGATTTCCGTGCGAGGTAATAAATGTCTTCTTTTTTTCCCGTTACTAAATGCCACTTGCCGTCGATTGCGCCTTTCTCAGTGGCGTATTTTCGTAAAACAGGAACCGAGTCTTGATCGGGCATTACCGTATGCGACAACAGTAAAACATCGGGGTTATCGCGAAATGCTGCTTGCACTTTACCAAAATTCTTGGTCATAATCGGGCAAATCGTCGTACAAGTGCAAAAGAAGAAATCGGCAACATATATCTTTCCTTCAAAATCACGCTGACTGATTTTCTCGCCGTTTTGATTTGTGAACGACCAGTCGGCGATTTTGTGCGCGCGTCCGATGTGCTGTACGGTTGAATCGACCATTTCCGGATTTACATCGGCTGGGCTAAAAACAGGGAGTCGCTCGGCGGGCTTTAAAAATTGATAAGCTGTCGTCAAGAAAATGGCAGCAAAAACCAACATGCTGATGATAAAAATTCGATAACGCTTCCAGATATTCACCGCGAATTTTTTTTGCAAAATTACGTGAAGGCAAGGGCTATTGCCATACGATTTCTGCACTTTTTGACAAACTTAACAGAATGTGAACCCTTGTTTAGATACATTTGTTACTTTATCACAAATTGTTATGAGGTATATAGTTGCACTTTTATGTATGAGCAGCCTTGCACTGGCTCAAACTCCGGGAATTAATCTCGATTTAATGGATCGCTCTGCAGCTCCACAACAAGATTTTTTCAGATTTGTTAACGGGAAATGGTTGGACAACACTGAGATTCCTGCCGATAAAACCCGCTGGGGAAGTTTCGACGAACTTCGTCAGAATACCGACAAGGATATGCTGGCAATTATCAACGACGCCCTAGCTTCAAATACGTACGCGGCAGATTCTGATCAAGGAAAAGCTTTGGCGTATTACCGCAGCGTTTTGGATTTAAAAACCCGAAATGCTCAAGGATTTAAACCCTTAAAACCATTTTTTGATAAAATCGATAAAATCAAATCGGTTGCCGACCTCCAAAACTATTTGCAAGAAATGGAACCGATTGGTGGCGGTGGTTTTTTTGGAATGGGAATTAGTGCCGACGAAAAGGATTCCAATAAAAATACGCTAAAAGTTTACCCAGGTAGCTTGGGATTACCCGATCGCGATTACTACGTGTCGCAAGAAGCCGATTCGAAAGATAAGCGCGAAAAGTATAAAAATCACGTAGCGCGAATGCTGCAAATGGCAGGAGTAAAAAATAGTGAAAAAGCTGCTGCCGATATTCTTGCACTTGAAACGGCTATGGCCGAGTCGCAGTTTACACGTGTGGAGCGCCGCGACCGCCGTTTGTCGTATAATCCAATGACCGTTGCCGAATTACAAAATTTGGTGCCTGCTTGGAATTGGAAAGGATATCTTGCAAAAGCAGGTATAAATACCGATAACTTGATTGTTACGCAGGTAAAATTCATGAAGGAGCTCAACAGTATTTTACTCGCGAAAAACACCGATGCTTGGAAAGCGTACTTAAAGTGGACGCTCATTAACCGTCATTCCGGAAAATTGTCGGAGGCAATAGAAACCGCAAATTGGGAGTTTTACGGTAAAACCTTAACCGGCGCACTTAAAGAACGTCCGTTAGACGAACGTGCGTTGTCAATAGTTAACGGCGCATTGGGCGAAGCGCTCGGAAAACTGTACGTAGAGAAAAAATTTCCGCCGGAAGCAAAAGCAAAAGCGCAGAAAATGATCGCGAATGTGATTAAAGCTTTTGAAAACAGAATCAATAATTTGCCGTGGATGTCGGCCGAAACGCGTAAAAGTGCGATTGCAAAGCTTGAAAAAAGCCGCGTAAAAATTGGTTATCCCGACAAATGGAAAGATTATAGCGCATTGGTAGTTAAAGCGCCCGAAAATGGCGGAACCTACTTTGAAAACAGTTTGGCTTTAGCGCGTTGGCGTTATGCAGAAAATATAGCCGATTTGCAAAAGCCGGTGGATAAAGACCGCTGGGGCATGTCGCCACAAACAGTGAATGCGTACTACAATCCGTCTTATAACGAAATTGTGTTTCCTGCCGCTATTTTGCAGCCGCCTTTTTACGACTATAAAGCCGATGAAGCAGTGAATTACGGCGGAATTGGTGCTGTTATTGGTCACGAAATTTCGCACGGATTCGACGATTCGGGAGCACGTTACAACGCTGAAGGTAATTTGGTGGATTGGTGGACACCCGAAGATTTAAAGCAATTTACAGCGCTCACAGGAGCGTTAGCCGATCAATACAGCAAGTTAGAGCCTATTCCAGGGACGTTTGTAGACGGGAAATTTACTTTAGGTGAAAATATCGGCGATTTAGGTGGTGTTAGCGCGGCGTACGACGGTTTACAGTTGCATTTGCAGCAAGAAGGTCGCCCAGCAAACATCGACGGTTTTACGCCTGAACAACGATTTTTTATCTCATGGGCTACGATTTGGCGTTCGAAAATGCGCGACGAAGCCATGAAAAATATGGTAAAAACCGATCCACATTCGCCTGGCCAATACCGCGCTTATGTGCCGCTTATGAACGTCGATGCTTTTTACAAAGCCTTCGATGTAAAACCCGGCGATGGCATGTACTTAGCTCCTGATCAACGCGTTAAGATTTGGTAGGGCGCGCCGGCAAAACTATTTAGTGGAAAAAATTGCGGTTTTGCCGTCCCGTTTTCCGCTGTAGTCCTCGCCCCAAGGAAACCTTGAGGCTGTGGGCTGCCGCTACAACCGGTCGCGCAGAAAAACGTCTCTGAACCTGAAATTATGGAAACTAATTACATTTCGTTCAAATCGAGAAAAGGGTTTATTCTTCCTTTGGTTATAGTGCTTTTTGCAGCTTGTACGATTGCCGCAATTTTTGAAGGCATTGGTTATTTCAACGTCTTTTTAAGTGGCGGTTTTTTTCTTTTCATTTTGATGCTTTCGTTAAAGCTCGAATACCGAATAACCGACACACAGTTGCAAATCAAATGTTTGTTTTTATACAATTTGAAAATTCCCATCGAAAACATTCGCGAGCTACGTCCCACGCGCGATCTCACAAGTTCGCCCGCATTAAGCTTAAACCGTTTGCGCGTTCGTTATAATAAATTCGACGATATTCTACTTTCGCCACAAAACCAAGAACAGTTTATCGTCGAGTTACTCGCACGAAATCCGAATATTTTCTACAATCCGAAAAGGGAGTAGTTTTAACGGTTTCTAAATAGGGAAGTAAAAGATTTCTTAAACTTTGATTATTGCTAAATTTTTTTTATTCTTGATTCATCATAATGCACGGATGCAAGAAATAAAGTTATTTGAAATTGACAAGCAATTAGTAGGAGGAAGCACAATGCCATTTGGTATACTTGGTATTGATTAAAACCACAATATAGAAAAATATGTCGTCAAATGTTTTTCAAAGAAATCTGTCTCGGAGAATTATTCCGTGGCAAAAGAAATATTAGTATCTGAACTATCAAAATCATTTTCTTTATCTACTCCCGAATTCGGAATAATTAAGTTGGATCAAGCTGCGTTATCTATTGTATATGAGCCATCAAGAATAGAAATTTTAGACACGGGATATAAATTTTGCAGTAAATTTGCTGAACCAGGTTATGCAATATTTTCGCACATTATTTCTTCTGGTTATCTAAGAGATTATGATGTAGAGAACCTATTTGCCTTTGACGTTATTATTCACAATATAGACAGAGGAGGTAAGAGAGGAAAACCCAATTTGTTAATAAATGATAAAGATTTATTACTTATTGATCATGAGTAGACTTTCCCATTTATTAACAAATGGGATCAGGATGTAAACTATTTCAAGTACATTAACCTATATAATTACAAATCCCATGTCTTGCAAAAACATCTAAAGTCGATCCGTAACAAAAGAGGAGTTTTTGACGAATTTTTAGAAATGATAAGGCATTTTAATCCTAATGAATTAACTCCTATTTTTGATCAAATGGATAAGTATAACATTTTATATGGTGAAAG
>JAIXTU010000074.1 GCA_027483785.1 Flavobacterium sp. | reverse complement strand
TCTCGTTTTCGGGAGGACCTTTTTTTTGGGCGGCATTTCCGACTGTTCGCTACAAGCTTTCTCACATCGGGCACAAAAGCAAACGTTGGGCACGGCTTCTTGGGTCGCCGTGCCCAACGCGCTTTTGTTAGCCCAATTTATCAAAAGGCTTTTCGCTGCCATCCGGGCCGCAACGAGGGTGCACAAACGTTTGCTGCAATTTACTAAAAGTTATTTTTTAGAGGATGATTTTTTTAACGTAAAAATTTAATAATGAGTTTCTTAACTGAGGTAATATTGCAATATTACGTTTGTTAATTTCCAGCTCATTTTATCAAGCTTTATCTCAAAACTACAATTCTCCAAAAATCATTGAGCTAATTTTCCTGAATAAGTACATTTTGCTCACTTTTCTGCCGAAATCAAAACGGAAGCTTGCCAGTAAACGATTGTTCATACGCAAAATTTAAATTTCATTTACAAGTTGTTTTCATTCTGTAGCTACATTGTTAAAAAATTAAAATATTGAAAACCAATTACCTAGCCACAAATAATCGATAAATCGCCTAATTGTTGTTAACGATTTTCAAATGGTACAGTTCTTGAAAACTTTCTATCCGATTTGCAAGTCAAAAAAAACTAAAATCAAAAATTCAAAACCGATTTTTCAAGTATGTAAAAAGAGTAAAACAGGCGAATAAAAGGCAGTATTTATCTGACCTTCCAATTTTAAAAGACAGTCCACTTCCTTTTGTTTGAAAATCATAACTTTGAAAACTTATTTGTAGAGTCGTTTTTAAAAGAGAAATGAAATCAAAGTAATTATTGACACCAAAAATTATGAAAAAAAAGTACTTACTAATAACCGCATTGCTATTTTGCGTCGTGTTTTCCGCCGTAGATTCAGCGTACAGCCAAACTAAAAAGCCAGTTAAAAAGGAGCGAAAAACAAGAAAGGCACGAGTCGCAAAAAAAACAGCACTATCTCCTCCAGTACCAACAATTTCTCAGCCAACACCTGCACCTACGCCAACTCCAAATCCAAAACCTGTCGAAGTTAAACAAACGCAAACAACAGTTAACGCACCTGTTAAAACCACCGACATCATTAAAGGTGCTACCGATTTAGTAATCACCAAACCGAACGGTAACATTAACTGGACGCAGCAGTATATCGAGGCTACAGGTCAGGCAGTTCTCGACAACGAACGATTCAAAAACGCGGCTCAAGCCAAATTAATGGCAACGCGAGGTGCTGTTGTGGTTGCACAACGAAATCTGCTTGAAATTGTGAAAGGCGTTCAAATTATTGGCGAAACCACAGTTCAAGACATGATTACCACGAGCGACTACATTTACTCAAGAGTCGAAGGTGTAGTAAAAGGTGCACAGCAAATAGGCGAAGCCAAAGAAAAAGACGGATATATTGAAGTGCGTTTGCGCATGCCAATCTACGGCTCAGAAAGTTTAGCCAATACGCTCGACGATCAAGCGCTGGAGTTAGCTAGACAGAAAAACGGCTACGAAAAATCGCCGCTGTTGGCAAAAGAAGCAACCACCGGTGAGGGTGTCGATGGCTCAAAACCAATCGTTTTTAATGTTGAAAATCCAGGGGAATTCGATCCTTCCATGTATCCAATGGTCGTAGATGATAACGGAAAAGTGCTGTTTGATTTTTCACAGTATTTCAGATTAAAAGACGGGAAGTTTCCACAATATTTACAGCTCGGAAAAGAAATTTTGCAAGCTTATGGAAATCAAAAAGGCGCAGATATCATTAACATGATACAAACCGGAAAAGGAACTTTTAAAATTCCTCAAAGTTCATCTAAAAGCGTGTTTTGGAATAAAGTTGCACGAGTGGCACAGGACGTAGGATCGGTCTTGTTTAAACTAATTTTCTAAGTAAATAATCTGAAATCTAAAACAAAAGAGATGAATAATTCTATACTAGCGAAAATCAAGTTTCTTCTATTTATTTTCATAAGTACTGCCGCATTTTCTCAACAAGCTGTCGAAGCAAAAGGCAGCGGATTAAACAAAGCAGACGCCTTACAAGACGCTCTTAGAAACGCCGTTTCTCAAGCAGTTGGTGTGAGCTTGCGTTCGGAAACACGAGTTGAGAACTTTATGGTAATTTCCGATGCCATTGCGTCAAATACATCGGGCTATATTAAAAAGTACACCGTTACTAAAGAAGTTCCGTTTCCCGACCGTTTTGAAGTTACCGTTCAAGCCGAAGTAACTACAAATAGTTTGGAAGCCGATTTTAAACTCCTAAGCAAAACAATAGGTGGCGTGCGCTTTCTCGTAATGGTAGATCCTAGCGTACAAAACGAAACCGAAAAGAAAGACTTGCAAATTGCCGTTGATCGCATCAACAGCTTCCTAGCCGAACGATCGTACCGTTATGTAGATCAGTCGCGTTTAAAAACCTTGCAAACCGAAAGAAGTAACTTGTTGCAAGAAAGCAATGCGCAATTAAGCTACGCACAACAGTTGGCAGTTTTATCTAATGCACAGTTCATTATTTTAGTGAGTCAGTTAACTACCTCAGAAGTTAAAGGCGCATTCGATATTTCGCAGGGCAAAAAAGTATCGTTTCAAGCACGCGCATTCGATAACTGTACCGGCGAAGGTTTAGGTTCTATTAGTCTAGAAAGTTTGCCGCGCACCGGAACCAATACAAATACAACGCAAGCGCTAAATCAAGCGGTCGATCTAAACTTCTCTAAACTAATCAGTATGGTTACCGGCTACATCGGAAGCTGGGTAAATTCGGGAACACCATACGAAATCCGATTCTATAATTCCGGAACATTCAGAGATTTAAGAACGTTGCGAGCTAAACTAAAAGCCGATAAAAACTTCGGTGGCGACTTAGAAATCGTTTCCGCAAATAACTACACCAAACTCATCTGTAATTATAAAAATCGCGCCGACGATCTAGCTGACAAAATTCTAGATTACGCCGACGAAATTCCAGCGCTACAGAAACAATTAATCGACGTAAAAATGATCTACGGACGCCAAATTAACTTTGCGCCACAATCGTTCATCATACCTAATTTGCTTAAACCAGCACAACAATAAACTATAAAATATGAAAACAAAATTAGTACTCTTATGCGCGTTTTTTTCGCAATTATATTTTGCGCAAACCAGCACAATAACCACATTTTCACAAGAAGGCGAACGCTTTTACGTAATCTTAGATGGAGTTAGACAAAACGATTCGCCATCAACAAACGTGCAAATAACCGATTTAAAAAAGCCAAACTACTTGCTAAAAATCATTTTTGAAGACAGCGGTATTCCAACAATCAACGAAAATGTTTCTTTAATCGATTACGATGAGAAACGAATGAATGTTACCTACAATATCAAAAAAGATAAAAAAGGAAAATACAAATTGCGCGTAAGTAGCTTTGATAACGATACCGAGCAACCAACCGCAGCCGCTGAAGTAGTGAAATTTCACGAAACCGAAAATCCGCTGCCAAAAACTGTGAAAAGTACACCGAAGAAAAACACAGAAACTACTACCCAAACGGTCGATGTAAACACAGTAGGTGTAGGCATTACAACAACAATTGAGGAATCTGACGATCGCGTTAATGTTAACATGAACGTCGGTGGCTTAAATACAACGACAACAATCAATGAATCCGACGATAATGTTAATGTAAACATGAACGTTGGCGGGGTGAAAACCACTACCACAGTGACAACAAAAACCACAACGCCAATCAAACCGTCGCGCACCATTGGTTCTGAAGAAGATATCGATATCACCGATAAACCTAAAGTAGTTAAGTCGACACCAAAAACAACGCAAGCGGCTACGCCAAAAGCAACAAAAACCTGCACAGTGCAAATGTCTTCTACAGAGTTTCAAAAAGCGAAACAGTCTGTCGAAAAGCAATCGTTTGCCGATTCACAAATGAAAGTTGCTAAACAAATTGCAGCGGCTCAGTGCTTGTCAACGGCACAAATTATCGAACTCATCAACATCTTTTCATTTGAGCAAAACAAGTTAGATTTCGCTAAAGCCGCTTACGCAAGCTGTGTCGACAAAGACAATTATTACCAAGTAAACGATGTGTTTAGCTTTTCATCATCAACCGATGAGCTAACCGAATACATCGAGAACATCGTCAAATACAAAGAGTAATTCGATACTACTCGAAGTGACAAAGTTTATTTCGAGTTACGCAAATAGCCAATTTTCGAACACAAGTAAACCACAGCCGTAATTTTGTTGCTGTGGTTTTTTATTTGGGCGGCATTTCCGGCTGTTCGCTACAAGCTTGCCAACGCAGCACGGCAAAAGCTAAAAACCGCAGTAGCTTCCGCTGGTCGCTCTGCGGTTTCTGCTGTTGCACGCACAGCATTTAGCAAGGCTTTCCGCTGCCATCCGGGCCGCAAAGTCGTTGCCGAAAAATTCGTCTGTTTTAAGGCGGTTTTAAACCTTAAGCAATCGGCTAATCACCACCGCAACCACTACAACCCGAGCCGTCGCTACAACCCGAACCGCCGGAACTACTGTCCCAAACGCTACAGCCAAAACAAGCAATTCCATTATCGTTATCGTAACGTTGTTTATTTAGCTCGGCAAGCACATCCGAATCGATGGCAGCTAGAAGAGAAAAGTCGACATTTTTAAGTAAAAATAAATTACCGCAGAGCTCGCTGAGTTTTTGTTTTGCTTTTTCAGGCTCGTTTTTAATATATGAAGGTAATTCGAGTTCTAAACGGGAAATCTCGCATTGTAAATCTGTACGGAGTTTTAGTCCTTCTTTGCTTATCGAAAAGCTAGAAATGAGCGATTGTAAAAAATTTTGAGAGAAATACGCTTGTAAATTCGGCGACTGGCTCACGGCTAATCGATAGCGCTTTGCATTAATTGCTTTTTCAATACCAAGACGAATCAAGTTCTGAAACAAGATTTCGATTGAATCATCCTTTTTAAAAGCTTCAATGTAAATGTATTCGTGGTCGAGCGGTTTATAGTTGTAAAAATTCTTGCCTACTGAAATGTATTTGTAGTACCGAATAGCGTCGTTCGGATGTGGTTGTCGTTCAACTGTTTTCAGCTCAAGTACTTTTTTAAGAAGTAGGTCAACAAAAGTGAGTTTCAACAATTCTTTAAACGACGCTTTTTTGCCTTCTAACACCAACAACGACTCGGCGGGTAAAAATGTGGCTAGTTTATTCATTTTTTAAAAAATCTTGGTTTTTTAAGGACCCAATTTTTGTCGAGATTCACTCGTTGAAAGTTCACTTGTCCAAAACGTATTTCAGCATTTGGCCAAATGTCTGCCGGAGCCGATTCTTCGAAAATTGCCGCATACAATTTTAGTGTTTTTTCATACAGACTCTCATATTTTTCGCTTTCCGCTTTACCACCTCTTGTGGGTCCGTGATGAATAGCTCTACCTAAGGTATTCTCGCACAAATCAATCCAATACGATTCGGTGTACAATAAATGCAAATGCCATGCTTGATCAACCTGATCGGAAGGTGTTAACGGATGTTCGGCAATACAAAGTAGAAACAAGAACTTTTTATATTCGAAAATCACACGTAAGCTGTACGCTGTCGTCCAGCCGTTTTCTCGCGCAAGACGCTGCGAAAAAACCAGCGATGATGTGGGTTCATCGAGTTCGAAAGCCTTTACTTTACTCCAAAGTGTTCGGTGTGGTTCGATCATTTAACCGCGTGAAATTACAAATCCAAAACAAAGACGTTAGTTGTGCTAATTAACTGAATTTATTTGACTTTTCAAAAACGAAAAAGCTAGTGTTTTCGTTCGTTTTTTAACATACGTAATATTGCAGTATTACCACAAATAAAATACTGTATAATAGTAAGTTGAAATAATAAAATACAGTTTTTTTCAAATAACTGCCCAAGAATATACTATTTTATAAAGACTTTACTAAAACTTCAAAAAGAATAAAAGAATGATATTTTTTAGCGTGTTTTTTAACATACGTAATATTGCAATATTACCTCGTCTAAAGCACTGAAAAGCAATTTGTTGATCTATAAATCAAGCAAAGCAATCAAGTAACGTTTAATAAACATACGAATTTACGGAAACGATACGCGCGGCCGTGATGGCAGTGGAAATAAAAGCGCAGCGAAAGCGTGTGTGTGCGGTTTTGAATGGGCGACCAACGGAAGCCACAGACAAAGCCAGCACGAACCGCTTGCGCTAGTTTTTATTGCAACGAACAGCGCGAAATGCCGCCCAAATTATAAAACCGATAATCCTTTAACGGTTTGGTACAGTCGTACGGCATTGCTGTCGGTGAGCAGCGAAACAAAATGACAAACCGAGAGTAAACGGCGGTACACTGAGGCTGAAGTATCCTGAAAGCGTTCGGGCAGCAAACGTAAAATTAAAGTGTCGATGTTGCGCTCATTTCCAGACGCTTGTCGTTCGAGTGCTGTGATAAACACATCGAGCAAGGTTTGAATAATTTCATAGCCGTTGATTTCCTTTTCGGTAACCTCGCGCGAACGATAAATCTTGTCGATGCTCAACTTAATAATATCGTCGATTTGTGCCTTGTACTTGCTTTTTTCCATCAACGAACGGTGGAAATTACCGGCTAAAATTTCGCTTTCGTGCTGTAAAAATAACTGCACAGCATCTTGAATTAAACTGCCAATGGCCACCGCGCGCAAGTAACTGATGCGATCTTCCTTGGATTGCAACTGCGCGAATTTGCGTCGATCAAGCTTGTCTTCGACCAATCGAATGAGGTATTCCAAAGCAAAATCTTCGGAGATCAAACCCAGGTTAATACCGTCTTCAAAATCGATGATGGTGTAGCAAATATCGTCAGCGGCTTCCACCAAAAAAGTAAGCGGATGTCGGTGAAAAGCCAGTTCGGGTCGGTCTTTACGCAACAATCCGAGCGTCGTGGCTACTTCCTCGAAAAAAGGCTGATCGGCTTGAAAAAAACCGTATTTCTTATCGGAAATCTCTTTGGTAGGTTTGTGTGGCAGCGATGCCTTTGGGTATTTCATAAACGCACCCAACGTAGCGTAAGTGAGCCGAATTCCGCCTTCCACACCGGCACGATCGCCACACAATACGTGAAAACCGTTGGCATTTCCTTCAAAGCAAATTAAATCTTGCCATTCGGCGGCAGTCATTTCGTTTTTGTACTGTGCACCTTTTCCGAATTCAAAATAGGCGCCAATAGCTTTTTCGCCCGAATGCCCGAAAGGCGGATTTCCGATGTCGTGCGCCAAACATGCAGCAGCTACGATTGCGCCAAAATCTTGTGCTTGATAGCCGTGTTCCATCGCCAAATACGGATATTTTTTAAGGATGGCTGCACCAGCGGCACGTCCTAAACTGCGTCCAACCACCGAAACTTCTAACGAATGGGTGAGGCGTGTGTGCACAAAATCGGTTTTCGAAAGCGGAATAACCTGAGTTTTGTCTTGTAAACTTCGAAACGGCCGCGAGAAAATGATGCGGTCGTAATCAACGTCGAAGCCAATGCGGGTTTCGTCTTCGTCGCGGCGCAAGCGGTTTTTGGTATCGCCTTGCTTTTGAAGCGAGAGCAGTTGTTCGTAGGTTATCATAGCTGTCAAGTTTACAAGTTTCGCAAAAGTAGGTTGCTTTATCGGATTTTAAAGGCCAGAGCAATGTCGCAATTTAAAGTATTAAAGCCTGCGTTCGAGCTTTGCAAACCTGCGTTTGAGGTGTGTCTGAAGTTGGGTCGAATATCGAATCGTAGGTTTTTTATGTGATAGGAGAGTCCGACGGCAAAAACATCTGCGAAGGCAAATCCGCGTGAGAGTCGCTCGGTTTGGGTATCGGTGTACATGGGACCAACGGATAAATAGCCGTACACATCGAAATTTTTGGATAGCTGTCGCCGTGCGATAAATCCGATGCCGAGTGCATATTCACGAATATCTTTCAATTTGGTGTAGCGGTCGCGCAGTTCCTCAAAGTTGGGTTCGTCGGGCGTTACAAAATATAAGTTGAGTAGTTGGTGTTTGGCGAAGTTCATTTCAGGCTGAATTAAAACCTCGTAACTCCATTTTTCGGTGTGGTGAACTTGGAAAAACGCCTCAAGTTTTAGCGTTCGATTGCTGTAGGTATAATCGGTGTTATTTATTTCACTTCCAGCACCAGCGGCAATTCCGATGTATTTAGGTTTGTAAATTTGAGACTGAAGTGTCGTTGTAAAAAAGCTACAAAACAACAGTAAGTATAATGCTGAGGCTCTCATAAGTTGTAAAACTACTAAAATGAAAGCAAAAGCGGGTGGTGTTATCGAGCAGATTTATGTTTTAAAATAGCATTTAGAGTATTTGGTTATTAAAGTATAAATTATAATTTTGTAATACAATAGTGCTCTTGGCCACGTATTCTCAATCTTATTGATATAGCGAGAATGCCGACCCTAGAGCTTTTTTTATGCCTAATGAATAAAAAAACAGCAATTTTAGTTGACGGTGGTTTCTTTCTAAAAAGATACAGAAGTTTGGTCCGATCTAAAACTCTAGATCCTGTAAAAACTGCAAATGATTTATGGGCAATGTGCCTTCGCCATTTAGATCAGGCAAAAGGAGAAAGGTTTGACTTGTATCGAATATTTTATTACGATTGTTTGCCTTATGAGAAAAAGCAACATAATCCAATTACTAAGAAAGCAATCGATTTTTCAAAAACAGAACTTTATAAATTTCAAGTAGCGTTTTTTGAAGAGTTGCGAAAGAAACGGAAAGTTGCTTTGAGACTCGGAGTTTTAGATGACAGAAATAAGTGGATCATCAAACCTAATAAAACAAAAGAGTTGCTGAGTGGCGCTATCCAAATTAGCGATTTGACTGAAAATGATGTTCAATTTGATTTCTCCCAGAAAATGGTAGACATGAAAATAGGCCTAGATATTGCTTCGATAACGCTTAAAAAACAAGTTGATCAAATTATCTTAATTGCTGGCGACAGCGACTTTGTGCCTGCTGCGAAATTAGCTAGAAGAGAAGGCATCGATTTTCTCTTAGACCCGATGTGGAATCCTATAAAACCCAATTTGTTTGAGCATATCGATGGTTTACATTCTACATTTAAACAGCAAAAGTCCGAGAAAAAGTAAAATTTAACCGCGTCTATTTGTAGTTTTACGCCTTTTAGCTCATTACGTGAGGAAATAGCAAGTACAAAAGATTGCTTTAGTAGCACCGCTATTAATTATTGCTATATTTTGTTTTCTCAAAAGGCGGTGAATACTTATGAAACAACTGTTTACATATCCAAAGTCCGATAAGCTCAAAAGTACCAAGGAAATCGACGCCTTATTTCAATCGGGAAAAAGTCAGGCTGTTTTTCCGGTTCGCGCCGTTTATCGTGTCGAGAATAGTGAGAATTCGGGTGTTCAAGTTGCCGTTACCGTTGGAAAAAAGCATTTCAAGCGCGCCGTGCTTCGAAATAGAGTAAAGCGCTTATTGCGAGAGTGTTATCGTTTGGAACAGCATCGCTTACGCGGAAGTGAAAACCGTCGCCTACAAGTCATGTTGCTGTATCAATCAAACGAAATACTTGAATTTGAAAAATTACGTTTAGTTATCTGCAAGCTTTTCGATAAATTGGCACACGATATGCAGATAAAACCTTCGGAAGTGGTTACTGAGAATCCCGAAAATAAAGCTTAAATAAATTTATAGATGAACCGTTTTACAACTTGGGTCGGCTCTTATAAAAAACGATTATTGGTGGGTATTGCCGCCGCAGGATTGTTTTATACAACAACGTCTTTTAAAGACGATTTTTTTGAAATCGCCAAGCAATTGGAGATTTTTACTGAATTGTATAAAACCGTGAACATGAATTATGTCGACGAGCTGAGTCCAGCTGATTTGATGGACAAAGCCGTTAAAAGCATGTTGGCCGATTTAGATCCATACACCACGTACTTTAATGAAGGTGATGTGGTTCGTTATAAAATCAACAACACCGGCGAATATACCGGTATGGGCGCGGCTATTTTGCGCAAGGACGGAATTGTTTTTGTGCGCGAACCGTACAAAGGTTACGCTGCCGACAAAGCCGGTTTGAAAGCGGGCGATGAGATTGTGAAAGTAGGCGATGTATTGCTTAGCGAATATGAAGAAGACGCCAGCCAGTTGTTCCGCGGTTCGAAAGGAACTAAAATTGCTATTCAGTACCGCCGTCAAGGAAAAATTTACGATGCACAACTCACGCTCGACGAAGTAGAAGTAAAAGCAGTCCCGTTTTACGAAATGGTCGATGCTACGACAGGTTATATCGTGTTGAGTCAGTTCAACCAAAAAGCATCTGCCGAAACCAAACAGGCCTTAGAAGCGTTAAAAGAAAAAGGTGCTAAGAAAATTATCTTGGATTTGCGCGGAAATCCGGGAGGTTTGCTTAACGAAGCCGTAAATGTTTGCAATTTATT
>JAIXTU010000018.1 GCA_027483785.1 Flavobacterium sp. | reverse complement strand
GGTATTGGTAAAATTGGTGGGTCGGCTATGGATGCTATCGCTCGTCAGCCTGAAGCTTCAGGTAAAATTCAAACAGCTATGCTTATCGCAGCAGCTCTTATTGAAGGTATTGGTTTCGCTGCACTTTTCGCGGCTTAATTAAACAAACTAACCTTTGTTAGAACGGTTGGTTCTAACAAAGGTTTAAATCGAATTAATCACCCAACATGGAAAAATTAATAAATCAGTTTGAATTAGGCTTGTTTTTTTGGCAAGTAATCATTTTTGTAGGATTAATTTTACTTCTCAGAAAATTCGCTTGGAAACCGATTCTCGATGCGGTTAATCAGCGTGAAGAAGGTATTAAAAATGCGTTGCAATCTGCAGAGAATGCCCGTAAAGAAATGCAGTTGTTGCAAGCCGATAATGAGCGTATCTTACAAGAAGCTCGTATCGAACGCGATGCACTTTTAAAAGAAGCTCGTGAAATTCGTGAAAAAATGATCGCTGATTCAAAACAAGACGCTCAAGCAGAAGGTGCTCGAATGATTGAGCAAGCGAAAACAGCTATCGCTGCTGAAAAAAATGCAGCTATGGCAGAATTGAAAAATCAAGTTTCAGCGCTTTCAATCGAAATTGCTGAGAAATTGGTAAAGCAAGAGCTTACTGATAAAGCGGCGCAAACCAAGCTGATCGAGAAATTACTAACTGAAGTAAAAGCCAACTAATAATGTCTGTATCAAGAGCAGGTTTGAGATACGCTAAAGCAATTCTAGATATTGCATTAGATAAAAACGAAGCTGATGCAGTAGCAACGGATATGCAAATTATTGCTGAAACCGTGCACGCAAATGCCGAACTTTCGAATTTCTTAAACAATCCCGTACTTCCAGGGGCAAACAAATTGAGCGCTCTCGAAGCCATTTTTTCGAAAACTTCGGCAACTACTCAAAACGTGTTCCGATTGTTACACGAAAATAAGCGATTCGCTATTTTAGGCGATGTCGCTACCGCATACTTGCAACTTAATGATCAGAGAAACGGTATCGAGACCGCTATTGTAACCACTGCGCAGCCATTAGACGCCGCTTTGGAAGCAGCCGTTTTAAATAGTGTAAAGGCGATTACTTCTGCAAAAGTAACCCTAAAAAATATCGTAGATCCATCAATTATTGGTGGTTTTATTCTTCGCATTGGCGATAAACAATTTAACGCGTCTGTCGCACAACGCATTCAAAATTTAAAAAGAGAACTTAGCAACTAATTATTCAATAATAAGTTATGGCAGAAATTAATGCTGCTGAAATATCAGCAATTCTTAGAAAACAAGTTGAAGGCTTTGAATCAGGAGCTACTTTAGAAGAAGTAGGATCTGTACTTGAAGTAGGAGACGGTATCGCCCGTGTTTACGGTTTGTCTAATGCGCAGTATGGCGAATTAGTGCAATTCGATAACGGTCTTGAAGCCATCGTACTTAACCTAGAGGAAGATAACGTTGGGGTGGTACTTTTGGGTCCTTCAACTGGTATTAAAGAAGGTTCTACTGTAAAGAGAACGCAAAGAATTGCTTCGCTTCGCGTAGGTGAAGAAATGGTTGGACGTGTAGTGAATACACTTGGGCAGCCAATCGACGGTAAAGGTCCAATTGGTGGCGAATTATATGAAATGCCTCTTGAGCGTAAAGCACCGGGTGTAATTTTCCGTCAGCCGGTTACTGAGCCGTTACAAACAGGTATCAAAGCGGTTGATGCGATGATTCCAGTAGGTCGTGGACAACGTGAGTTGGTTATTGGCGACCGTCAGACGGGTAAGTCGACCGTTTGTATCGA
Source organism: Flavobacterium sp. (assembly GCA_027483785.1). GTDB lineage: Bacteria > Bacteroidota > Bacteroidia > Flavobacteriales > Flavobacteriaceae > Flavobacterium. The sequence continues at coordinate 3,032 of JAIXTU010000018.1, read as the reverse complement.
TACCATCTTGAACCAAAAAGAATTTTACGATGCAGGACAACCTGTATTTTGTATTTACGTCGCTGTAGGTCAGAAAGCTTCGACTGTTGCTGGAATTCAAAAAACATTAGAAGAAAAAGGTGCGATGGCCTATACCATCATCGTGGCAGCTAATGCTTCTGATCCAGCGCCAATGCAAGTATATGCACCTTTTGCGGGTGCCGCTATTGGCGAGTACTTCCGCGATACGGGTCGTCCGGCATTAATTGTGTACGATGACTTGTCAAAACAAGCAGTTGCTTATCGTGAAGTATCTCTTTTGCTAAGACGTCCACCAGGACGTGAGGCGTACCCAGGAGACGTTTTCTACTTGCACTCACGTTTGTTGGAGCGTGCGGCGAAAGTAATTGCCGACGATTCGATTGCAAAAAACATGAACGATTTGCCTGAATCACTTAAACCAATCGTTAAAGGTGGTGGTTCGTTAACGGCTTTACCAATTATCGAAACACAAGCGGGCGACGTTTCTGCGTACATCCCAACTAACGTAATTTCGATTACCGACGGTCAGATTTTCTTGGAATCAGATTTATTTAACTCGGGTGTTCGTCCGGCGATTAACGTAGGTATTTCGGTATCGCGTGTAGGTGGTAACGCTCAGATTAAACCGATGAAGAAAGTATCGGGTACGTTAAAACTGGATCAAGCGCAGTTCCGTGAATTGGAAGCTTTCGCGAAATTCGGATCGGATTTAGATGCAGTAACGTTAAACGTAATCGAAAAAGGACGTAGAAACGTTGAAATCTTGAAACAAGGTTTGAACAGTCCGTTTACTGTAGAAGATCAGGTAGCTATTATCTACGCAGGTTCTAAAAACTTGTTGCGAAACGTTCCTGTGAACAAAGTAAAAGAGTTTGAAAAAGATTATTTAGACTATTTGAATAACAAGCACCGCGCTACTTTAGACGCTTTGAAAGCAGGTAAATTAGATGACAGCATTACCGATGTATTGGAAGCTGCCGCTAAAGAAATTGCTGCAAAGTATAACTAAGAAAACCGGTAAAACGAACAATTCTAAATGGCAAATCTTAAAGAAATACGCAACAGGATAACCTCGGTTTCATCGACGATGCAAATTACGTCGGCGATGAAAATGGTTTCTGCGGCAAAGCTTAAGAAAGCGCAAGATGCTATTACGGCTATGCGTCCGTATGCTGAAAAGCTAACGGAGTTGTTGCAAAACCTTTCGGCAAGTATCGAAGAAGGCGATAATGGTGTGTACACTACACAGCGCGATGTAAAACGCGTGTTGGTAGTTGCCATTACGTCGAACAGAGGTTTGTGCGGCGCCTTTAATACGAACGTTATTAAAGAAGTAAAAAACCGAATAGATTTATACAGCGGAAAGCAAGTTGCTGTTTTTGCGATTGGCAAGAAAGGAAACGATGTGTTGTCGAAAACCAGTTCGGTTGTTGCAAATAAGAGTCAGGTTTTTGACCAGCTCACTTTTGACAATGTTGCACAGATTTCCGAAGAAATTATGGCTGTTTATGCTGCTGGTGAGTACGATCGCGTGGAGTTGGTATACAACCAATTTAAGAATGCGGCTACGCAAATTGTGCGTACGGAGCAGTTTTTGCCGCTCGTTTCTACTGGTACAAAACAGAACAATTCGGTTGATTACTTGTTCGAACCAGAGAAAGAGAGCATTATCGAAACCTTGATTCCGAAAAGCTTAAAGACACAATTGTACAAAGCGGTTCGCGATTCGTTTGCTGCAGAGCACGGCGCACGTATGACGGCCATGCACAAAGCAACAGATAATGCTACTGAACTTCGAAACCAATTGAAGTTAACATACAACAAGGCACGTCAGGCTGCGATTACTAACGAGATTTTAGAGATTGTTGGTGGAGCAGAGGCTTTGAAAGGATAAACATAAAAGATCAAGATTTATAAAGCTGCATTGTAATGATGCAGCTTTTTTTTTGGATTTGGGAACGATTTTTCCGCGTGAGTGACCGCAGCGGCATCCTTTTGTGAGTGCCTTTAGGCCGAACAAAAGATACAGCGGAGGGCACGACCCGAGGTTGCACTTACGTCTTTTAGCACACACAAAAACCGAGGGGCACGCCCAAAACCTTAACAAGATTCTAACGAAACCTTAAAAACCCTCAACATTTTACAATGATTTAACAAAACACCTTCTGATTGTTAAGAAATCACTAATTAGTGCCGATATGGTGAAATCTGAAAATTTTGTAAAACTTTTTGCGAATCGTGAAAATAATAGTTCTGAAAATTATGAGGATTTGAAATTATTTGTACTTTGGCATTATAAACTAACAAAAATGAACCAAATGAAAGTGTACTTTTTAGTGCTGTCTTTGTTCTTTTCGGTGGGTCTTGCCGTTGCGCAAAACACCGTTACGGGAAAAGTGACAGATGCAAATGGCTTGCCTCTGCCAGGAGCTACGATTTCGGTAGTGAATAACGACGCGAGCGCAGTAACCGATGAAAGCGGTAATTTCTCCTTAACGACTTCGAAGAAACCGCCTTTTCAAATTACGGTAAGTATGGTAGGATTTACTTCACAAACTGTTGATGTTACTGGTAATAAGGTAGCGGTGCAATTGTTGGAAGAAGAAACGCTGCTGAATGAAGTAGTAGTTTCGGCCTCGAGAACACCGGAGCGAATTTTAGAGTCGCCTGTTACGGTTGAGCGAATCGGTTTAAAAGAGATTAAGAATACGAGTTCGCCAACTTTTTATGAAGGTTTGGAGAATTTGAAAGAAGTTCACTTTAACACGAGTAGTTTGAACTTTAAGTCGATAAATACACGTGGATTTGCTACTGTAGCAAACAACCGCTTTATGCAGTTAGTGGACGGTATGGATAATTCATCGCCGGCGCTAAACTTTGTGTTAGGAAACCTCATTGGTTTGTCTGAATTAGACGTTGCAAGCGTGGAATTACTTCCTGGAGCGTCGTCGGCACTATATGGAGCAAACGCTTTCAATGGTATTATGTTTATGAATAGCAAGAATCCGTTT
>JAIXTU010000084.1 GCA_027483785.1 Flavobacterium sp. | reverse complement strand
CTCCTGCTGCTGATGCTGCTAAAAAATAATTAGAAACATCTAATGATTTTAAAGCCTCGGTTTTCCGAGGCTTTTTTATTTATATTAAAACTGAGCCTCTGGATCTTTTTAGCAGCTCCCACTCCACAGAGCTGCTTTTCTTTTTTCGTGATTATGAAAATACCACTGATGGTTTGATTGGCTTGATTAGCAATCAATCACATCGTTACTTATCAGAGATCCAATTAAAGTAGTTCTAATATAGCTTCGCTGGTATAAAAAAGCTTAACTGCTTGAGTAAGCAAGTTGCTTTGAAATAGATTAAAGAAAGTTATAGAAGTCTATTCTGGAAATACATCTAAGGCCGAACTAAAATCGAGTACTTCGGCTTTTGCAGCGGTTCGTTTGAGTTCATCTACTGCCTTTTGCTGGCGAAATGCTGTGGTAAACTTTCTGCTTTTTATGAGGAAGGTCTTGAATTGGCAAACCAAAGTAACTGAACCGTCGCTGTTTTTGGTGGTTTCGAACGTCAGCAAACTTTCAGCTTCTTGAAGCACACGCACAGCGTCTTCGCACTCAAAGCGCAATTCGAATTTTGAAGAAGTAAATAGCGGTTTGCCTTTTCGGGAATTGAAGCAAAAACGATACTGCCCGTCTTTAGAACGATAAATGGAAAATACGCCCAAAATAAAAAGCTTATTAAACGAAAAAGCCTCTTCAGATGAAAAGGCTTTTTGTACTCAGAGCGGGACTTGAACCCGCACGAACATTGCTGTTCACTGGATTTTAAGTCCAGCGTGTCTACCAATTTCACCATCCGAGCGAATGTGAATCTTGAGCGAAAAACGGGGCTCGAACCCGCGACCTCGACCTTGGCAAGGTCGCGCTCTACCAACTGAGCTATTTTCGCATGAAATTGAAGAACTGCGCTACTTTTGTAATGCGAGGGCAAATTTACAACTTTCTCTGTTATTTGCAAGTACTAATCGTAAAAAAATTGCCTACAGTTTCTAATAGATTGACTAAAAATAGCTTAGCTCCCATCATTTCGTCTTTGACACCAAGCGCTTCAACTCATTTAACTTCATCAAAGCTTCGATAGGCGTAAATGTGTCAATTTGGATGGCATTTAATTCCTCGCGAATTTCTTCCAAAATCGGATCGTCCATTTGGAAGATGCTCAATTGCATGTCGTTTTCCATTTTACGAATGTTGTCCGATAAATTACCACCGTGTTCGCGTTCGAGCTTTGTTAGGATCTTCTTTGCCTTTTGCACTACCGTATGTGGCATACCAGCCATTTTAGCCACATGAATACCAAAGCTGTGTGCACTGCCTCCGGCTACCAACTTTCGCATAAACAATACCGAATCCGGTAATTCTTTAACCGCAACGTTGTAATTTTTGATGCGTTTGAAACGTTCCGACATTTCATTCAACTCGTGATAATGCGTAGCAAATAAGGTTTTTGGTGCAAACGGATGTTCGTGAATGAATTCGGCGATAGCCCAAGCAATCGAAATACCGTCGTAGGTGCTCGTACCCCGACCAATTTCATCCAATAAGATTAAACTACGATCCGACAAATTATTCAATATCGATGCGGTTTCGTTCATTTCGACCATAAAAGTCGATTCGCCAACCGATATGTTATCACTGGCACCAACTCGTGTGAAGATTTTATCACACAAGCCCATTTTTACATGATCGGCGGGCACAAACGAACCCATTTGTGCCAATAACACAATTAAAGCCGTTTGACGCAGTATTGCCGATTTACCCGACATATTCGGACCGGTAATCATCATGATTTGCTGCGTCTCGCTGTCTAAGGATAAATCGTTCGAAATATAGGGTGTGCCTGGCGGCAATTGTTTTTCAATAACAGGATGTCTTCCGCCGGTAATTTCTAGTCGGAACGATTCATCAATTTCGGGTCGGCTGTAATTGTTTTCAATCGCCAATAAAGCAAACGAGCATAGACAGTCGAGTTTTGCAACCAAACTCGCGTTTAATTGTACGGGTTTGATGTAGGTACTCACCCATTTAATAAGGTCTTCAAAAAGTTGGGCTTCAATTTTAGCGATGCGTTCTTCGGCGCCTAAAATTTTAGTTTCGTATTCTTTGAGTTCTTCGGTAATGTAGCGCTCGGCATTAACAAGCGTTTGCTTTCTAATCCACGATTCGGGCACCTTATCTTTATGCGTGTTGCGCACTTCGATATAGTAGCCAAACACATTATTAAATGAGATTTTCAACGAACTGATTCCGGTTTCTTCCGATTCGCGTTGTTCAATGCCTTGTAAGTACTGCTTGCCACTGCCTGAAATTTGCCGAAGCTCGTCGAGTGTTGCATCAATACCTGCGGCAATAACATTTCCTTTGTTCAGTGCAACGGGAGCGTCGGGATTGAGTGTTTTTGCAATCTTCTCGCGCAGTACATCACAACTATTTAAGCTATCGCCAATGATTCGCAAGGCTTCATGCCCGCTCTTCTCGGCAAGTTCTTTAATGGGAACGATTGCATCCAGCGAATGCTTGAGTTGCATTAATTCACGTGGACTAACGCGTCCGGTTGCCAATTTTGAAATGAGGCGTTCGAGATCGGATATTTGGCGGATTTGTGTTTGAAATTCTTGTAAAAGCACTGTGTTTTTGGTGAGTAACTCCACAACATCGTGACGTTGTGTGATTGCTGCCAAATCTTTCAGCGGAAGAGCCAACCAACGCTTTAGCAAGCGACTTCCCATTGGCGATAGCGTTTTATCAATTACGTCTAGTAAGGTTACTGCATTTGGATTGTAGGAATGGTACAATTCGAGGTTGCGAATGGTAAATTTATCCATCCAAACATAAGCCGACTCCGAGATGCGCTGTATCGCATTAATATGCTGAAGCTTGTTGTGTTGGGTTTCGCTTAGATAGTGCAAAATGGCTCCTGCGGCAACGATACCCTCGTTAAGATCTTCGATACCAAAACCTTTCAAGGTAATGGTCTGAAAATGCTGGGTTAATTTTTCAAAGGCAAAATCGTCTTTAAAAATCCAATCTTCCAAGAAAAAACTGTGAAACGACTCGCCAAATTGTTGACGAAATGCGGCTTTATCGGGTTTGTTTACCAAAACTTCGCTTGGCGCGAAATTTTGCATCAGTTTATCGATGTATTCTTGATCGCCTTGCGAAACGAGAAATTCGCCTGTAGACACATCGAGAAAGCTCACACCTATTCGCTGTTTACCGAAATGCAAAGCAGCCAAAAAATTATTCGACTGCGCTTGTAGAACTTCATCATTAAGAGAAACGCCCGGAGTAACTAACTCGGTAACGCCGCGCTTTACAATGGTTTTGGTAAGTTTTGGATCTTCGAGCTGATCGCAAATAGCCACGCGTAAGCCTGCTTTTACGAGCTTAGGCAAGTACGTGTTTAACGAATGATGCGGAAATCCGGCCAAAGCAGTTTCACTTTCGCTGCCGTTTCCGCGTTTGGTAAGGATGATTCCCAAAATTTTAGAAGCGCGAATGGCATCTTCGCCAAAAGTTTCATAGAAATCGCCTACGCGGAAAAGCAAACAAGCATCGGGATACTTTCGCTTAATTTCATTGTATTGCTTCATCAAAGGGGTCTCTTTGATGTCTTTAGTTTTTGAACTCAATCGAAAAAAGGTTTAGGATTTGAAAGGCTTGTTAACAATCATTAAATGAATTGTTAATCCCGGCCGATTTAACAAAAATTCTGTCTTCACAACGAAGGTATAAAGGTATAATTTATAAATTTGACCAAGAAATTAATTTTTAAAATTAAAAGAAATGAAAAAAAGTATAGTAGTATTAGCTCTTGCATGTTTCGCATTTGCCGGATACGCACAAGAGTCGAGTAAGAAAGTAGCTCCGAAAGCTAAAACTGAAGTAAAAACTGTAGCTAAGCCTGGAGTAGTAGCAAAACCAACCAGCCCGCTTACAAAAACTAGCG
>JAIXTU010000318.1 GCA_027483785.1 Flavobacterium sp. | reverse complement strand
CGCCTTTTACTTCAAGTACGCACAAAAAGTCGCACATCCTTAAGTCGTTTTTGGGCTTCCGTTGGTCGCCACAAAAAAGCCAAAGGCTGTTGCGGCTTTTTCTTTGCGCGCTTTCCGTTGCAGTCGCGGCTGCGGGCAATCGTAACAGGAAGATCGTCGATGATTTGTTCGGACTTTTTGTTGAGTTATTCTATGGACGTTGGTTTTTTTTTTTTTTTTCGTTGAACTTTCGTTGCGGTTAGGGTGGGAGTAGCCCTGATAGCAGCGAAAAGCCCACAGGTTTGGCAAGTTGTGCGCACGGTATTTTGGTGGCGACCAACGGAAGCCGAGCAAAATAGCTGTGCAAACCCTTGCCAAACCGCGGACTTGCAGCGAATAGCAGGAATAGCTACATAAAATCTGCAATTACTGACTTTTCAATTTTTGTAAGATTTCGTGTTTGCGTCGGCGTGAAATTTCGAAGGTTTTTCCGGAATTGAGTTCCAAAAAGCACGGATCGCCCTTACTGTAGCTTTTGATGTACAGACAATTAACCAGTTGCGAGTGGCTAATTCGCATGAAATATTTTTTAGAAAGCATTTCTTCCATTTCTTTCAAACTTCGCGCCAGGGTATAGGTTGCGCCCGAGCTTGTATTGATGCTGCAATAACGCCCGTCGGCCACAATAAACTCCATATCATTTTCAGGAATAAATACCACAGTATCGTTATGGTGAATGGCAATTTTTTTGGTGCTGCTTTCGTTTTCTAGATTTTTGAACAGATTTTCGAACTGCTGTCTGCTGGTTTCGCGCGATTGAATTAGATTTTGCGCTCGCAACAATGCTTCGGACAATTCCTGACGATCGACGGGTTTCAACAGATAATCCAAAGCACTACTTTTTATGGCTTGAATGGCGTATTCCTGATAGCTGGTGACAAAAATCACATCGAAAGGCAACTGATTCTCAAACCTTTTCAAAAGCGAAAAACCGTTTCCTTTCGGCATTTGAATATCCAAAAACAACAAATCGATTTTCGTTTCCGACAGTTCTTTGAATGCCTGTTCGATATCGGCAGCTGTGCCAACAATTTCAACGGCGTCGGAAACCGAAACTAATAATTTTCCGAGCAACTCTCTGCCACTTCTCTCATCATCAACGATATAACAACGCAACTTACTCATCAAGAATCAAGTGTTAATTCAACCGGAATACTAATTTGCACTAACGTACCGTTAATTTGTCCGTTCTCGCTTAGGTCGGAAACTTCAATAGAAATGGCTTTTGTTTCATACAATCGTTGCACCATTTCGAGTCGTGCAGAGGAGATAGACATGCCTAAAGACTGGTGATTGTTACTGCGTTTTAGCTGCTGTGATGCCTCGCGACCCACGCCGTTATCGCTGATTTTTATAAGCAGCATTTCGGTAGTTGTGAGAAATTCTAAAGTAATACGGCCTTTCGTTTCCTTTGGCTTGGCCATTATTCCGTGCCAAATTGCATTTTCGATATACGGTTGGATAAGCATCGGTGGAATCAATGTTTGGAATATGTCGACATTTTTATCGATAATAACCTCATATTCAAAAGCTTGTTCGAACCGAAGTTGTTCTAAACTCACGTACAATTTGAGTGTTTCCAGCTCATCGGAAATGGGCAGCAAGCGCGATTGATTGTTTTGCAAGACTTTGCGAATCAGCTTACTGAATTGCGTTAAGTAATCGTACGCCAAATCCGATTCGTTGTTGAGCACATAATTTTGAATGGCGTTAATTGCATTAAAAATAAAATGTGGATTCATTTGCGCCTGAATTGCAGCCAGTTTGCTTTCTGCAATAAGTTTGTGTAGCTGTGTTTTTTCGCGTTCTTTCTGCTTGTATCGGTTCAACAAAAAGCGAAATAAAAGCGTGATTGCTACCAAACCGAGAATTATAAAAAAGATGATAAAACCGAGCTGCTGCCAAAAAGGCTTTGCTATTTCAAAATCGATAACCATAGCACGGCTCGCTTGGTTTCGCGAGGTTGCGGGAACCCATACTTTTAATTTATATTTGCCTGGTTTTAAGTTATCTAACGAGACATAGTCGGTTGAAGACAATCGGTTTTTAGATTGGGTTCCAGATAGTTGATAGCGCAAAAACCGGTTTGAATTTTGATAATCGACTACATCGAATTTAAAATACAAAGTACTGATGCCGTGTGGAATTTCTTTTTGCAAATAGCTTAGATTTTGCTTTTTACCGTCGATGAGCAACTCGGAAAAGTAGAGTAGGGGTTTCGTTTTTTTGGTTTTAAAAATCTCTGGAGTGAAACTACACAAACCTTCGGAAGTTGCGGCATAGTAAAGGCCATTATTGAATGCAGTGCTATAAATTTCGTTGCTGATAAATCCTTGTTCTTTGGTGATTTTTTCAACGCGAGGTAACTGTTTATCAGGATCAAACCTGTAAATACCTGTATGAGTCGAAAGCCATAGAAATTTGTCGGGATGCTGTTTTATATCGGAAATGTATATCGCGTCTTCGAGGCCGTTGCACACATATTTTTGTAAGGAATTGTTTTGGAATTTAAATAAGCCGCTTCCTTTCGTTGCAATCCAGAATCGATTTTTAGAATCGGAGTACACGCAGGTAACTGGATCGGGCATTTTTGCGATTTGCTTAGTTTCGCCCGTTTTGCTGTCTAATATGCACAAAAGATCAGACGATGCCAATAACCATTTGTTTCCTTGAAGGTGGCAACCGCTTCTTATCTTAAACGGAAATGTTGCTACGGTGTCTAGCGCAGTACCTTTAATTTTACCGAGGAATCGGATATTTAAGAAGTATAACTGTTTATCGACCAAATGTAAACTAAGCGCATTTTGATTTGAACCAGAACTAGTTTGCAGCAGTTTGATCTGTGAAAATTTAGAATCGGTTGCAGCAATGTATTGGTGACTTGCGATATACCATTTATCGTTGTAACAGACAATATCTCGGAACATTTCAGAAAACTGTCCTGGAACATCGTAGGAAATTTGCTTGTAGTTGTTTAGTTCAACAATCGAATTTGGATTATTTGCCGTAAACATACGGTTACCAACCGTTTTTAAAATCTCATAAGTTTGAGAGTTTTCTCGATTGCTTGATAGCCATTTAAAATTTGCATTGCGGCAGCGAAACAGGCCTTTTTCTAAGGTAGTACACCAAACTTCCTGATTTTCGTCAACTAGAATTCCCGACACCGATAAGTCTGTTAGAGCCCAGGTAGGCACTGAATTCAGATTGGTATTTTTGTAAAGAAATAGTCCTTTCTTTCGCATTCCAACCCAAAAATTATTTTGCCTATCGATACAGATTGACAAGATTCGCTGCGGAAATTTCTTGATCAGTGAAACGGTGTTTCCAGTGAGAACAACGAGATAAGTATCCAGCGCAAAATAAGAATTGTTGCCTTTCTTGGCAACTACCGGACGAGAGCTGATAAGCTTTTTACCGTATTTGGTGAGATCAATAATCTGAATTTGTTTGTTGTTCTTATCAACTAAGCCAACAGTACGAAAATCTTTGGAAGCAGAATTATGCGCAAACGACGACTTCAGCGTAAGAGCTTCGTCGGTTTTCTGGAAAGCGACAAAGTTGTAAGAGGTGTAATTTGAAAAGGATGAAACTTTGTAGCTCTGAAGATCGACTTCAAAAGTACTCTTATTGGTATTGATTACTAGTGTTTTGCCTTTATTTTTAACGTCTAAACTGTAGGGTATTTCGAAAGAACTTGTTTTAGTTTTAATGAAGTCACTGAATGGTGCTTTATAAATTTTTCCGTTTTTATGGTAATAAATCGTGCCGTTCGCGCCGTAGATCCAAAGGCGGTTTTGGGTGTCTTCGGCAAGTGCGTATGAGGCTTTATCTTCTAAACCGTTTAGTCGATTAAAAACTTTGATTTTTGAACCGTTAAACATACTTAAACCTTGTTCGCTGCTCCACCAAATATACCCTTTGGAGTCTTTTACAATATTGTAACACTCTTTAGATGGAAGGTCGAAATTTGTGGATATAGCCTCAAAATGAAGTGTTTGAGCGAAAGAAACACCCGTTATTAACAACCAAAACCAATGAAAAATAATTCGCATTTACTTGAGACCTTACTGGCAAATGTACCGGATTCAGCTGTAGCTTTTACGGTGCGTGCGTGGTTGTGAAAAAAATGTAATAGCTGGTACAATCGCGGGTAGGTATTGAAACTACTTTTGGATAATTATATTCTCTAACTTTTATCCTATGCAGAACAAGTACTTTTTTAAGAAATTGAGT
>JAIXTU010000119.1 GCA_027483785.1 Flavobacterium sp. | reverse complement strand
CCTCTCCAACAACACTTACGACGAGCTCGGGCAACTTATTTCGAAAAAAGTAGGCAAACAAGACCCAACCGGTGCGAGTTTTCTGCAAAAGGTAGATTATGCCTACAACATCCGCGGGTGGTTAACCGATATTAACAACGTGGCCGATACCGCCGATGAGGTTACCGATTTGTTTGCCTTTAAGATTAATTACAACACCCGAGAACAATCGATTCCAGGTGTGGAAAACCTGTACAACGGCAATATTTCGGAAACGTACTGGCGCACCGAAAGCGATGGTTTTACGCGTATGTACGGCTACCAATACGACGATTTAAACCGCCTTCTTAAGGGCAACTACCGCAAATTGGGCTACAGCGTTACGGGCAATTACGACGAAACACTAAGCTACGACAAGCACGGCAACATCACTTCGCTGCAACGCAACGGTTTTGCCGACGCAGATTTTGGTACGTCTGTAGAAATTGATAACTTAGTGTACGCGTACGATGGCAACCAACTGCTCGCGGTGCAAGACATGAGCAACTCGTTAAACGGTTTTCGAGACAACGTAAACAACGGCAACCCCGATTTTGGGTACGATGTGTATGGAAACATGACCAGCGACGCCAACAAACGTATTCAAAGCATAGCATACAACCACTTGAACCTGCCAACGGTAATTAATTTTCAAAACAACGGCGGGCAGATTCGGTATACTTACGATGCGCAAGGAGTAAAAGTAAAAAAGGAAATACTGGAAAACACAGGCACTACTACCACCGATTACTTGGATGGGTTTCAGTACAAAAACGGTGCGTTGCAGTTTTTTCCGACTGCCGAGGGTTATGTAGAGTTTAAAGAACCTAACCGCCTTTTCTACGTGTACAATTACACCGACCACCTCGGAAACGTGCGTATGAGCTACACCGATAACGGCGCGGCTATTCCGAAGATACTCGAAGAATCGCACTACTACCCGTTTGGTTTGAAACACGAAAACTACGCCAGTGAACGTTTTGAACGTGTAAAAGAAACCAACGGTGAGCTATTTGTGATACAACCTACGGAAAGACGGGAGTGGCAGTATAAGTTTCTTGGACAAGAACGCCAAGATGAGTTAGGACTTAATTGGGACACATTTAGACACCGAAATTATGATTTTGCTATAGGAAGATTTATGGGTATTGACCCAATTACTGAAGAGTATATGTCAATATCTCCATATCAATTTGCTCATAATAACCCAGTATGGAAAATTGAACTTGAAGGTTTAGAAGGTGTTGCAACGTCAGGAAAAGATATTGTTAACAGAGAGCCGGTTTACATGTCTACTAATATCATTATTAGTACTGTAAATATTCAAGAATCAAAGGAACAGAATTCAAGACCTGGTGTGCCATTATTGCGGATGGGTATAGGAGTAGAAAAATCTAAATCCGTATCAATAGGTACAGAAACTGCAAATATCAAGGGTGAAGCTACGGCTTATAAAGCTAATTTAGGTCTTTCGGTATGCATAGATGGAGAAAGAGTTGAGTATGGTTTTACAGTAGGTCAAATAGATGGCGAAGCAAGCGCCGCCGGAGAAAGTGTTTTAAATGGTCAATTTACCACTTTGTCAGCGCAAGGCAGTTACAATTTAAAAAATGGGGAACAACAATTTGACACACAAGTATTAAGTGGCGAGGTCGATCTCGATAACCATTCAAATAAGGACGGGGATTTAATGGCAAGTATAAAAGCTGTTGGGACCTATATAGAGTTAAATTTAACAGAGGCAGGTAATAATTTGAAAGATTTTGGTAATTTGGTTATGTCTTACTTAAAAAGCGTTAGTCAAAACTTTTTTAATCAGAACAACACCGATGAAGTAATAATTAATCCAGTTAGATGATAATGAAAAAAGTTGTGATTTATTTCAATATTGTGATTTACATTTTTAGTTTTTTAGTAAGCGCCGTTACATTGCTCACATCTGACTTTAAAATAGAAACCGCTTTAATTTTTACACTGAGTTTACTTTTTTTGATTCCTTTTTATCTAATTGCTAAACAACAATTTTTAAAGAACTCACTGCTGATAGTAGCATTAATCAATCTTCTTCAAGCTTTTAGCTTTATAGTTTTAGGATTAACATTTAAATTGATAATTGGTCCAGATTTGTCCCTTTATTTTATAAATTCAGAAGATAACTTGGTCAAGTTCTCCTTTAAATTTTTTAATCTTTATTCATATTTCAACTACATAGAAAATGGTAATACTCTAGCGGTGGGAGTTAACTTTTTTCATCTAATATTCTGTTTGTACTTTTATCACGAGGCTAAAGAAATAAAAAAGTAGTTGTTTTTTATGTGGTCGGGTTATGCAATGCACTTTTTCTACGTGTACAACTACACCGACCACCTCGGAAACGTGCGCATGAGTTATACGGATAACGGTACCGAAGCTAAAATTTTGGAGGAAAACCATTACTACCCGTTTGGTTTGAAACACGAAAACTACGCCAGTGAGAAGTTTAACATTGTTAAAGAACCCAACGGCGATTTATACGTGATACAACCCACGGAAAGACGGGAGTGGCAGTATAAGTACAATGGAAAAGAGTGGCAGGATGAGTTAGGTTTAAACTTTTACGATTACGGCGCCAGAAATTACGATGCGGCAATTGGTAGATGGATGAATGTGGATCCGTTGGCGGAACTTTCTCGAAGATGGTCACCTTATACATATTGCTATGATAATCCTGTTAAATTTATTGATCCAGACGGGATGCTTGCAGTTTATGATTGGGAAGCTCACGAAGCTGGTAGAAAAGGTATATATAAAAATGGTGAAAGAGAAGTATCGTTTGAGGAAGCTATGCAAAGCAATGGAATTAGTATTGAGGGAGTTGGAGCTGCAGTGGATCAGAGTTTAGGGGGAGGTGATGACGACGAAAAGCCGTCTAAGAAAGATAAACCTTCTGAAAAGCCTAAAGGAGGTAAGAAGAAGGCAGACAGCGGAACACCAAGTAAAGGAGATCAACCTATATGGTTCAGTTCCAAGGATGACAGTGAGCTATATGAGCAATCCATTGATGAAACTGAGAACCCAATGGTACAATCACCATTTGTTAGAGTATTTACGCATGGAAATAAAGATGGTTTGCAAGGTCCAGATGGCTGGATATCAACAACAGCAGGATTAGATAAAGCTTTAAAAGAAGTTAGTCCCGCATGGGCAAACTTTAGAAAAAATGGCGGAAGTTTGACTCTAATATTAACAGCCTGCAAAACTGGACAAAAGGGAGGGATTGCTCAGGAATTATCTCGTAGATTTAAAGGTTTAACTGTTATTGCTCCTACGGACAATTGGCTAGTAGGATATTTTATGGGGTTTGAGTGGAATAAAGGTATAAAAAATGATGGCAAATACAATACTTATGTTAATGGAAAACTCACTGAATGATATGAAATTGATTCTGTTTATTGCGTTTTTATGTATTGGATGCGAGACCAATAGCAAACTATCTTCTAATGAAATAACTTCACTTGAAAGTAGTGTAATTGCTAATGGGGATGTCCGATCTTACCACAAGCTAATTCGCCACTTTGATGACAGTAGCGAATATTACCAGTTACTTCCATATTCAATACATATGGCAATTAATCATAAAAACGCAGACGCATATTACCAAATATATCGCGACTTAATAAGAGTTAAAAATAAAGGTAGATATGATATGCGCTTAATTAAGAACTTAGATAATAACTCGCAAAAATTTGCTCTTGGCAGTCTGATTCAAGGTGCCAAATTGAATGATAGGGATTGTCAAGATGTTTTAGCAGAACATTACAAAAATGGATGGGGAATTGTTCAAAGTTCTGCTAAAGCCGATAGCATCATTGCTACTTACAGGTAAACTTCCGATAGCACGTATTTACTTCGTCTGTTCGGATGAGACCTCGCGAGTAATCCGTGTGAAGGCTCGAAACCACTTGCTCCGCAACATTCTCCCGACTTCGCAGCAAATTTGGAAATTCATCTAAACCACCTCTCCAAACGCACTCACGCCTAGCCCCGAGTGCAGCGGCAGCCCGGAGAAAAAGCAGCTTGACTGAAGCGCGGCTGTGGTGGCGACCCAAGAAGCCCGCCGCAGCGCGACTGAAGGCAGCGTGTTTTTTGAGGACTACAGCGGAAAGCGGGAATAGCTACAGAAGATAATACACAACAGCGACATGAAAGTACTCACCGTTAATTACTACGACGATTACGATTTTCCGAGAGCGCTGT
>JAIXTU010000034.1 GCA_027483785.1 Flavobacterium sp. | reverse complement strand
TTACCGTCTTTGTTCCACATACGGCCGCTGGTACGAATCATTGCAGGCATCGAAGCGTCTACAATTACATCAGAAGGAACGTGCAGGTTTGTTATTCCTTTGTCGGAATTAACCATAGCAAGCGCCGGGCGATCCGAGTACAAATCGGCAATAGCTTTTTCGATTTCAGTTTGCAACGGATGTCCTTGTAGCTTATCGTATAAGTCGCCTAAACCGTTATTTTCATTGAAACCTATTTCTTTGAGTGTTTCACTATATTTTGAAAGTACAGGTTTGTAAAATTCCGAAACAACAGCTCCAAACATAATTGGGTCTGAAACCTTCATCATTGTTGCTTTGAGGTGCACGGAAAAAAGCAAGTGGTCTTTTTTTGCCTTTTCGATTTCCTCAGCTACAAACTTCTTTAATTCTGAAATACTTAATACAGCGGAGTCTATTATTTCCCCAGCTTGCAGTGGCGCAGGGCTTTTTAGCTCGATTACCTCGCCGTTTTCGTTTTTAAAATGAATGGCAAATGTAGTTTCAGAGGGTACTGTTATCGATTTTTCAGTACTGTAGAAGTCTGCCGAAGACATGCTGGCCACACGCGTTTTAGAATCGCTCGACCAACTTCCCATACTATGAGGATGCTTTTTGGCGTAGTTTTTTACTGCTTTTGGAGCACGGCGGTCGGAATTTCCTTCACGAAGAACAGGATTTACCGCTGATCCGAGTACTTTGGCGTATTTATTTTTAATTGCTAGAGCTTCAGCGTCGGTTGCGTCGGCAGGATAATCGGGAACGGCCACGCCTTGTGCTTGAAGTTCGGTAATAGCTGCTTTTAGTTGTGGAATCGAAGCAGAAATATTGGGGAGTTTGATAATATTAGCTTCTGGTTTTGTGGCCAATATTCCTAGTTTGGCGAGGTTATCGGTAACTTCAAAAGGCAGTTCATCGGCAAATACAGCCATGATTCGAGCTGCCAAGGAAATGTCGGCTGTTTCGATGCTAATTCCAGCAGCCGATAAAAATTTTTTAAGGATTGGGTACAGCGAATGCGTTGCAAGCATGGGAGCTTCATCGGTTATCGTGTAAATAATTCCAGCGTTATTTGACATCTTTTTGAGAATTTTAAAACCGGGCAAAGATAGCCAAATCTGCGGCAGCTATATCGTTTTCTCTGATGTTAACACAGTTTTACAGATGCGAAAAAAACTTCGTGTACTTTTTACGAAATTCATAAAAAAACCCGCTTTCCAAAGAAAACGGGCACTTGATATTTGAACACTGAAACAAATTATCTTCGCTTGTCGCGGATTTTCGCTTTCTTTCCGGTAAGTTCACGGAAGTAGAAGATACGTGCTCTGCGTACAGAACCTTTTTTGTTGATTTCGATTTTCTGCAATGCAGGAAGGTTGATTGGGAAAATACGCTCAACACCAACAGCACCAGACATTTTACGGATTGTAAACGTTTCAGTACTACCTGTACCTCTGCGCTGAATCACTACACCTTTAAAAAACTGTGTACGTGTTTTTTCACCTTCTTTAATTTCGTAATAAACGGTAATGGTATCACCAGCTCCGAAATCAGGAAAATCTTTTTTCGCGATTAGTTCGTCGTTTACGAACTTTAATAAATCTGACATTTTTAAAAAAATTTGATTTAAAATCAGAGCAACATTCACGATTCTCGTCAGAGGTTGGTCTAATGTGGGCGCAAATTTAGTTATAAAATCATTTTGAGCAAATAAATTATACGTTTATTTAAAAAACATAAGCCGCTGTTTTGCAGCGGCTTATTGGATTAGATTTCGATTTTAATTAGTGCATCACTTTTTTTGTGGTAATTGTTCCAGTTCCAGTTTGTATTTGAACGAGAATCATTTGCTGTCCTGCTGCGAGCGGAATGCTGAATTTTTGACCCGTAATTTGTTTTGATTTATAAATTTCACGTCCGCGTAAATCGAAAATTCGAATGCTGTTTAGTTCTTCTGCAGCCGATTCTACTACAACCGCGTCGCCCGAATGATATGCCAAAACGCTGTTTCCGCTGCTCTGAGGATTTTCGATTCCTAAAGTTTCAGCCTCAAACACTAATTCTAATCTTGAAGTAAACGCGCCAGCTTCTGCATAAAAAGTATATGGCGTCTCACTTAAATTATGCGTTAGGTTGAGTAGGTTGTCTTTAATGTACACATTTTGTCCTTCTGTAAATACACCGTCTGTATGATCTATAGCAAGCGTAAAGTTTGCTGCTTGTTCAACTTGTAAATTCAGTGCTACGACATCAGTGGTTTCAAATGGAAGTGCTCTCGCTTGAATGCCCAAACGTGTATTGTTTACATAGCTTGATAGTGAAGTTCCGCTGCTTAATAACGGTCCGTCAAATGCTGGGTCTAATTCGTTGGTTGCTCCGGCGGTGTAACCAACTAAAATCTGGTTTAAGTCAGTTTCGCCCGAGCGTAAGTTTAACCAGATTCGGTGTTTTTCGGAATTAGCTGTTCGGAAAAATTGCCCGTCGTTGTTTCCAACACGCATATCGTTGCTGAAATTTAAGGTTGTTGGAGCAGTAACTTTGAGTAGAAATCCTTGTCCCGTCTGAATGATTCCGTTTGGAATAGCACCTCCTGCAAGACTAGCAATTCCGCCGAGTAAATTGTACGAAGCATAATTTAGTACGCCAACGCCTTGCAACGTGTGTGTCCAGAAGTAAACAGTACCTGTTACGTCTTGTAAAAGTTCATTAGCATCGATGGGAGAAGGATAGGGGTTTCCAACAAAATTATAACCATTGCCAACATGCGTTAAAGTTACGGAGTAATTACCGTTGTTGGCAACACCCGTAAAGCTACCTTGAAAAGCTTGTGGCGCTGCAGGCGGATTTAAATACGTGTTTGGTGCACGTACCATATAGCCAGTTCCGGGAATAAAGTCGTTTGCAATTGGATCTACAGCGGCAAATTGACCTGTGTTTTCATTAAATGTGTAAAAACGGCTGGTAAGTGTTTGTGGGGAAAAGTCCAGTAGATTTTGATTGGAAACAGGGGAAGACCAATACACATAATCTTGCCGGCGCATATAAGCCATACGTTTTGAAGTGATTTCACCTTCGTTAGCCACCGCTTTAGTTTGTAGTAAGTTGGCGTTGTTTTCTAAGGTTAACGAAGAGCCTGGCTCTACAGTCACTTTTCCATCGATAACAAAATCAAATCCAGAAGGCACAACCACTACAGCATCATTTACGATTTCGAGTTGGCAGGCAGTTAAATTTGCCGCTTCGGAGTAATTTCCAGCAATAATCGCTTTACGATTTCCGGTAGGAACTCCGTCAGACCATTCTAAACCATCCCATGTTGTTGGTGTACCCATGTTCAAAACTAGTTTTTCAGTAACGCAATTTGTTGTTGTTCCGTAGAATGTTCCTGAGTTTGAGTAGGTTTGATTGTTATGCGACCAAGTATAAGGTTCGCAAGTGTTTATCGTGGTTGTGTTTTCAGAATTTGGGGTTATGGTTACGGAAACCGGGACACGATTTGAGGAAACCGGTGGAATGATCTTCATAAGCGAGTTGGCAATATAATCGGCAACAATAATTTCATCGCTTGCTGTAATGGCAACACCTGAACAATACCCGATTCCTGTGTCTATGATTTTCTTATCAGAACCGTCGGCATTCATTTGAACGACTTGTTGGTTACCGTAATCAGCGGCAATAATTTTACCGTTTGGTCGAACTGCCAAGCCAAAAGGATAGCCTAAACCAGTTCCCAACGATTCGATATTGGTTCCATCGGGGTTCATTCGTTTAACTTTCGCTTGGCTGTCATCGCCAACAAGTATTTTTCCGTCGGCATCAATCGTTATCCCACGCGGATTGACAAATCCAGAACCAATAGTTGTGATTCCCGTACCGTCGGTATTCATTCGTTTTACAGCGTGATTATAAGTGTCGCAAAACCAAATTTTTCCCGAAGCATCAACCGTAATTCCTGTTGGATTGTTAAATCCGGTGGCCAATGTTACTGCGTTTGTTCCATCTGCATTCATGCGTAAGATGCTATTGGCAGCCGAATTTGTAAATACAATTTTCCCATCGGCTTGAATAGCAACTCCAGAAGGATTACTAAATCCAGACGCAATAATTTCAACATTCGAACCGTCGGGGTTAGCACGTCTAATTTGTCCTAAATTTCTACTGGCAATTACAATTTTCCCATCGGCTTGTACGGCTACTGCAAACACGTTAAATCCTGCTGTTAAGGTTGAAGTAACAGCGGGTTTTTCTTGTTCCACATAGTACGTATTTGTAGCCAACGATTCAAAGTACTGGAGTGCGGTTCCTCCTGTAGCGGCGTTGTACCAATTGGCGTTTGTGCCTGGTGCAGGTGTCGAAGTTAGATTTTCAACTGTAGCACTATTACAAAAAAACCGACTATCAGAGCCAATCGCATTAACCTTTACAGCTAATCGAGTAGGCGAGGTACAGCTGCCGTTGGCGCTTTCTGCATAATAGGTTGTTCCGCTTACTACCGATGTCGAATTCGGTAATTCGGTTCCTGCCGTACTAGCATTAAACCATTTTATATTGTTCCCTACGGCATTCAATGCGCTAAGCATAGTACTACCGGTATAGATTTGCGACGACTCGCCAAGGGGTACACTAGGAGCGGGATTAACGGTTATGGTAACAGGTACACGATTGGAGGTGTAGGCTTCAGTTACTCTTTTTATTTTGTGATCATCGGAATCAGCAACTAAAATGCTGCCATTTGCATCGATAGATACACCATAGGGACCTATGAAACCTGATGCTAAAATTTCGATATTTGTTCCGTCTGCGCTTAAGCGTTTTAATGTTTTATCACCAGAATCCACTACTAAAATTCGTCCGTCAGGTTGAACTGCCATGGCACGCGGAATACTCAATTGATTAGAAAGCAAAACGATGTTACTTCCGTCTGCATTCATTCTTTTAATCTTATTGCTAAACTCAGCTATAAGTATCCTACCTTCATTATCAACAGCTAAACCCGTTACGCTATTGAATCCAGAACCTAATGATGTAGTCCCAGTTCCATTTTCGTTAATTCTTCTAATTTCGTTCGCAAAAGGATAAATTATTCTGCCGTCATATTGAACAGCTACTGTTGTAACAGATACATTCGAAACAAGTGTTTCAATATTTGTACCATTACTTGCCATTCTTGTAATTTTATTGGCTCCAATTTCACTAACAATTAAACTTCCATTTGTCTGTAGAGCTAAGCCCCAAGGTAAACTAAATGGCGCAGTAAATTGAGTTATTATTCCGTTAGCATTAAATCGTTTAATTATTCCTACGTTGCGGTTTGCGACGTAAAATGCGCCTGATGGATCAGCAACTACTCCAACAGGTAATTGAAAGCCACTTCCTACTTCTTGTACACTTGTAGGTGCCGTTTGCTCTGCGTAGTACGTTCCCGAAGTTAATAGCGCTGAAGATTCCAGTGCAATACCACCGCTCGGAGTTGCATACCATTTCACAGTATGATTAGCAGAAGGTGTGGCAGGCAAGTCGGATACTGTTTTTGATCCACAAATGGACACTGCGTTTTCACTAATTTTCTTAACCTTAACAGCAAGTCGGTAGAACGACTCGCATAGCCCC
>JAIXTU010000022.1 GCA_027483785.1 Flavobacterium sp. | reverse complement strand
TATTAAATGATCCGGCGAGTAATGCAACGATCGTTTATCCGATTTCTATTGAAATTTTGCAAAATGGCACTGTGATTGAAATGCCTGATGCAGCGGTCTTATCTTTAACAGTAGATTCGATTTGTAATTAGCCGATTTTGGAAGACGTTTTTTGCTTTTTTTGAAAAGAAGCGTAGATAAGTAATTTAGAAGAATGAGTTTAGTAAAGAACGATTCTGCCGAGTGTTTGTGCGAAGAGGCTGTGTTTAAATCGGTGTTTGAATTGAATTTTAAAGCAATTCGAAATTTTCTTGCTTATAAGTACAAGAATACTGAAAGTGCTGAGGACATGGCGCAGAATGCTTTTGTTATTTTGTGGGAAAATTGCGGTTCTATAAAACCGATACAAGCCAAGCAGTTTTTGTTTACAACTGCTATTCGATTATCTCTTAATGTTATCAAACACAATAAGGTAGTTAGCAATTTTGAATTGCAGTCGCGCCCAAAAAATGCAAACTCAGAGTCGCCCGAATTTCTTTTAGAAGAGGCAGAGTTAAAAAAGCAATTAGAAAAGGCAATTAATGCTTTGCCCGACAAGCAGCGAGAAGTGTTTTTAATGAGTAGGTTTGACGACTTAACCTATAATGAAATTGCCGCATTGCTCGGATTGTCGGCTAAAGCGGTTGAGAAGCGCATGCATTTGGCGTTACAATCTATTCGAAAAATAATGGAATCAATTTAAGTTCCTAAAAAAGATACAATGAAAAAGGAAGGTAAATATTATTTGGCCGATTGGATGGCTGATAAAATCACCGACGAGCAGTTAAAGTTACTCGTTTCGGCTGATGAGTTTTTACAATATAAAAAGTTACGAAATGATTTGGAGAAATTCGAAGTGGCGGCGCCCGATTTAGAGCGCAACTTCAATAGAATACAACAAAAAATTGCGGTTAAGAAAAGTGTGCCGACCAGAAAAGTTTTCCGTTTAGGGCAAGTAATGGCTATTGCAGCTAGTTTACTATTGGCATTTGGTCTTTTTCAAACGTTTTATTTTTCTAATACAGTAACTTCAGATTACGGAGTTACGAAAACGGTTCAACTTAAAGATCAATCTAAAGTAACCTTAAATGCAAAATCAGAGCTTTCGTATCCTAATCAATTTGAATGGAATAGAACTTTGAAATTGAAAGGAGAAGCGTATTTTGAAGTGCGTAAAGGAAGTACGTTTACCGTTGAGACCGCTCAAGGAACGGTAACTGTTTTAGGAACAAAGTTTAATGTAATCGTTGAAAAAGATTTCTTTGAAGTGTTTTGTTACGAAGGCAAAGTTCGAGTTACTTCGGATGACAAACAATTTGTTTTAACAAAAAACAAATCGGTTCGCGTTGTGCGCGGAGAATTTACTCTAAACGAATCGTACGTTAGTCCGCTACCCACTTGGATGAATCACGAATCTTCTTTCGTAAATGTGCCGTTTGATGTCGTTATTCAAAAATTTATGGCGCAATACAACAAAAAGGTTGATTATCCGCCAGCATTCAAAAGTGTAAAATTTACAGGCACGTTTTCTAATTCAAACATTGAAACTGCTGTTAAATCTATAGCCATTCCGCTACAGGCAAATTATTCAATTCGTGCTGAAAAAATTGTTTTATTTGAATGAGAAAATTGGTGCGCATCTTTTTGCTGCTGTTGCTTTGGCAAAACTGTTTGTCGCAAAAAGTACCTAAGCGGGAGCTTTTTCTGCAGACAGATTCCTTAGAAAAAATTGTGCTTGATGTTGAAGTAAAATTCAACATCAAGTTTTCTTTTGTAGCGACATTAGTTCAAAACTATCGTGTTTCTCTTCCTAAAAAGAAATATTCACTCGAGGAAATCATCGAAGTTATTGAAACGCAAACCGATCTAAAAGTTGTTAAAATAGACGATCGATTTTATGCCATTGTACTCGATGAAATTGTTGATTCATCTTTAGTAAACAAACTAGAAGAAGTAATTGTAGAAGGTTTTGTTGTCAGTGGAATAAATAAAACAACCGAAAAATTTACTGTTTACAGTCAGAAACTAGCCGTCTTGCCCGGAACAATTGATGCTGATGTATTGTTGTCGTTACAGCATTTGCCGGGTGTTAAAAGTCCGAATGAAACAGCAAGTGGTTTACACGTTCGTGGCGGTACAGCCGATCAAAACTTGGTACTTTGGGACGGCATTCGCTTGTATCATCCTGGACATTTGTTTGGAATGATTTCGGGCATTAATTCGAGCTTGGTTCAGTCGATAGATTTTTACACAAAAGCTGTAAATCCGAAGTATGGCGAGCGTGTTTCGAGTATTATTGATATTAAATCGGCAACCAATATTACCAACAAAACAGAAATGAGTGCGGGTTTAAATGGTTTGAATGCAGATATTGATCTTAAAATACCGATTGTAAAGGAAAAATTAAGTGTGCAAATGGCTTCCCGAAAATCGATAACAGAGCGGTTTCAATCTCCAACATTTAGACAATTAGAGGATAAAGTTTTTCAGAACACTGTTTTTAATGATTTTAATAATCAGAATCAGTTCGAATTTCAAGATTTTGGAACCGTCATAAACTACAAGCCTTCTGAACGTAGTGCTATTTCATTATCTGGAATCTACATTGGAAATAGTTTGAATTACAATACGCTTCGAGCAAATTCGGTTTTGGAAAATCAGGAAATGAGCATTTCAAATTTTGGTTCCAGTTTCAAATGGTTTCAACGCTTCAGTGCACGCTTTAGTCAAGAAATTCTGGTACATCATTCGGTTTACGATTTTAGCTATAACAACAAGCAAACTTTTTCAACAGCTGATTTTGAGGCATACCGAAAATTGAATCGCGTTGTTGATTCAGGTTTGGAAGCAAATTTCAAGTACATTTTTAATTCCTTTATAGATTTCGACTTTGGCTACCAGCTTGCCGGAAATGATGTATCGCACATTTTTAAAACTTCAACTCAAGATTTAGGTCTTGTTTTAAGTTTTAGACAAGCGTTTAATTTGAGTCATGTGGGTTATTCGATGATAAAAGTAAAGAAAGCTACATGGCAAATTCAATCAGGTATTCGACTTACAAATTTTAGAAATTAGACCAATACCGTCGAGCCGCGTAGATCGGTTCAAAAATCGATTTCCCGCAATTTTATCTTGCAATGTTCGTACGAAGAGCGAAGTCAGGTTTTAAGTCAGGTGCGCGAAAATACAGTCAACGATTTGAGTTTAGAGAATTATGTTTGGGCCATTTCCGACGATGGTAATTATCCGCTTCAAAGAAATAGCCAATCTACTTTAGGTGCCATTTACAAAAAGAACAATTGGGTGTTTGACTTGGATTTATACCACAAAAAAACGCGAGGTGTGACCGTTTCTTTGTTTGAATTTGCCAATCAGAATGTGTCGACTGTCTTCTCGGGCGAAGCGTTTACCAATGGAGTTGATGTTTTAATACAAAAGAAACGACCAACATGGAGCGCATGGATTACCTACAC
This sequence comes from Flavobacterium sp., assembly GCA_027483785.1. Classification (GTDB taxonomy): domain Bacteria; phylum Bacteroidota; class Bacteroidia; order Flavobacteriales; family Flavobacteriaceae; genus Flavobacterium. The sequence continues at coordinate 1,860 of JAIXTU010000022.1, read as the reverse complement.
GTACCAAGATTCTAAGAATCGATTTTCGGGATTAAATAACAATGCATTTTTTCCGATAAATTCAAATATTCAGCATGCCATTAGCTTTTCTTACTTTAAAAAAATCAATGATTTTTCGTTTACTGCGCGTTGGTTTGCTCATTCTGGAAAAGCATTTAGTTCGATTAATGAGCAAACGCAAGTTATTTCTTTCAATTCTGAGAACTTATCACCGTACCATAGATTGGACTTGTCGGGCAGTTACGAGTTTCAGACATGGAAAAACACCACCTTTAAAGTAGGCTTTTCGGTTTATAATGTTTACAACAACAATACGGTGATTAGTAAAGAATTTGAACGGCGATTTACCAACTTTTCCGATCTCACAGAGGGAAGATACGTTGTTCAGGACTTTAATTCTTTAGGAATAACGCCTAACATTTTTGTAAGAGTACTGCTTTAAATCGCGGCTAACTGCTGCGAAAAGAATTTTTTTGAAAAATCACTTCTGCGTGCCTTTTAGTTCGAATCATCTGGTCAAATCTAGTTGTTGGGTGTTTCTGTGAACACATACGCTTTCCCAAAAATAAAATTCTTCTAAAAAACATTATGGATTGAGTAGGGTGATTTCTAATTGAGTTGTCTTATTAACAGTTAGAGCTCATATAAAAATTAGAAAGTGCGCATTTCAAATCTAACCGATGTTGTTTCTGCTGATTTTATTCGCTGTTGTTTCCCTTCATTGGCTTTATAAAATTCGATTTTCCAACGTAAAAAAATAAGAATAGTAAATACTTAAGCAGGTACGTCTTCGGCTTTCTGCTTTTTAAAAATGTTATTACTGCCCAAAATTTTAAGTTTATGAAGAAGTTTTTTGTTTTTGGAGTATTATTGATTTGCCTTTGTGACGCTTTTGCGCAAAATCAAAACAACCAGTGGCGGTTTGGATTTAATAGTGGAATTGATTTTAACACTTCACCACCAAGCGCTGTTTCGACTAGCCAAATTTTTGCTACAGAAGGTGTTGCATCTATTGCTGATGCTAATTCAGGCGCCTTATTGTTTTATACAGATGGCGTTACGGTATGGAATGCAAATAATGCCGTAATGCCGAACGGTACTGGTCTGTTTGGCGGGGTTCCGGGCCAGCTTTCTTCTGCATGCGCTGCGGTGATTATACCCAAACCGTTTACTCCAAATGTTTATTACATAGTTACTAAGGATGAGCAGCTTGGAGGGAAAGGATTGTGTTACAGCACTGTGGACATGACACTTAATGGTGGTTTGGGCGATGTGGTACCTGCGGAAAAAAATGTATTTCTGTATGAAACAGAAAGTGAAACGGTTCATGTTGTTCCTACAAACGATTTTAACGGCTATTGGATTATTACGTATGACTCGCCCGACGCAACGCTTGGAAGTCGATTTGTAGCAATTAAACTAGATCAATGCGGTTTTGCTTCGACACCCGTTTTCAGTAGTTTTCCAACTATTGAGACAGATACTGCTTACATGAAAGCAAACAAACAGTTTACCAAACTAGCCCTAACGGCTCCCGATGGTATAAACAGTAAAATTCGATTATTTGACTTCAATAATTCTTCGGGAATTTTAAGTAATTTAATTGAATGGAGCTACGATGGTCCTTTATCCTATTTTTCTGGCGCTGAATTTTCACCAGATGGCACAAAATTATACGTTTGTAGTGCATTATTTGTAACACAATTTGATGTTAGCGTAGCAAATGCCGCTGCCATTCAAAGTTCGAGTTTTCAATTGCCTTTTTTGCCGAGTTTCTCCCCTTTATCAAACTTGCAATTGGGTCCCGATAATAAAATATATGTCTCAAGCTCCGATGTTTCTGTAATTAACTTCCCTAAT
>JAIXTU010000039.1 GCA_027483785.1 Flavobacterium sp. | reverse complement strand
ACTGCTCCTACAAACAGCACTCCTTTCAATACATTTTTTTGTTCCATGCGAAAAATTAAGTTCGCAAAGGTACTTTTTTCAGCTATTGAAAAATTTAATACGTTCCATTCGCATCCCAAAAGGTACATTTCCGCTGGGGAAGGTGTACGAAACCGATTTACCAACTTTGAGTTTTACGGCTTGTTCGCCCGGCGTTGCAGCAATAGTGGCGTCGAGTGCGGCTTCCCATTTTTGGTCGATGGTTATTTCAACCGCACCGTAATACAGTTCAGTAATCATGTAGGCACGTCGCAAGCCAGATCGGTATTTGTCCCAGTTTTTTGCTTTGAGCTGATCGAGCAGTCGGTCGATGATTATGCGATCGCGGTTCGGAATACTTTGACCAGTGGCTTCCAAAACCGAGAATCGCGCGTTTTTAATCATATCGAGCTTCGCATCGAGTTTGGCTAACTGCGGAATCCCCAATTGTAAGGCATCGTCGGTTTCAAGCTCTACACTTTCCTGACTAAAAGCAGCTTCGATACGCGGCAACAATCGGAAACGCTCTAAGTATTCGTCGCATTCGTCTAAACTGATTAAATCCTCAGCCACAAACGCATTGAAGATATAATTGGGCATACCTTTTCGTTCAAACGAAGGTTTATCAAACCAACCGCCGTCCCAAACGCATTTTCCGAGGGTTAGGTCGGCCAATGCTGCCGGAATTAGCTCAACATCGTATTTTCTGTAAAAGTCTCTTGCATTCATAAACGTACTTATTAGGATTTTATCTTACGAAGTACGGAAAGTAGCCGCAAAAAAAAATCCCTACAAGTAGGGATTTTTTGCTTTTCGAAGTTATATTTTAATATGACCCCAATTTTCGCCTTTCTTAATTCGGAACAACTGCATTTCGCTGATGTTGAATTGTCTAGCAAGGGCACGCAATTTAATCTTGCGATTTGGGTCGGCCAAGATTTTTTTCAACTTCACCACATTGGCAACAGTTAGTTTACGACCGTCGCTTTTAATGTTGTGCTGAATGAGTTTGCGTCTAGCTTCTTGTACATGTGGACTCTTGTTACCGTGGTCCAACATTTCCTGGTACGTTGCAAATTGCAAGTTTTCAAGTCGGTCGTTTGCACGTTTGTAATCCAAATGCAAAACGTAGGTGTGATCTTCGCTAGGTCTTTCTAGGAAAGCTTCAGCTACTAGTTTACCTACAAAAAATACTTTCGACTTTGGACTAACGTCGTCATTAACTTTTACAGGCAGCACACGATAGCCATCGCGCTCACCGCCTTTTAAAATTTTACCGTCTGTCATCTCTCTGGAAAAACTTAAAATTCTTCCAAAATTTGAGACAGCATAGCGAACTCGTGTCTTGTGACCTAGGAAAATCTCCCTAAACTCTTCTCCAGATAATCTTCTGTATCTCATAAGATTCTTTTTTTGTTTGGTTATTCTTAATTAGTTAGAGGGTTTAAAGTTGAAAAAAAAAGAATAATTGTTAATATTTAAATCATTAATAAATAAATACACAAATACTCAAAATTAAATTCAAAACAAAGTTACGATTCCAAATGTTAAAAACAACATGTATTTCATCGAAAAAAGGTTTTTCCGTAATTAAAACTAAGTTTTTTTTCGTAAGGAACCGTTTTTGCTGACTCGAGCCGAAAAAAAAATTTTGTTTAACGATGTAAAAGTGAGTAAATTACTCCATTAAATGAAGATATTTATGCAAAATTTCACATTTTCAGCAAGCCAGCTACGGCAACTTTTGGAGCTAAACAGCTTTCCTTATTCCAGAACCGAAAAGCTTATTTTTGGATTGAGAGGCTGCCTCGCAACAGCAGCTAATCCCACCAGTTTTAAGTCGGAACACAAAATCCAAACCGCCGAAGTCAATTACGAAAATCCACGCTGCCTAATCGGTATTTTTAACCCACTTACCGAAAAAATTGCTCTCTATCCGGGCAGTACCGTTCCGCACTTAAAATACATGAAAAAGCAACAGGCAGGCACAGGGCGCGCTAATGCCATGCAATCCGGATTTTACGCTTACTACGAAAAAGGTTTTCACAACCCAAGTATCAACGGCGCACATCAAGCCCTGCGTTTAGCTACTAATATTGTGTTGCGACGAACCACGAACGATCTTGTTTTCGCCAACGACGATGCCATCGAAATCGGTAACCCGAACGACAACATTCACGCAGCCTATGGCGAAAGTCTTACCGGAGCATACAGCAGCGCAGGTTGCCAAGTAATCTTAGGGCTTCCGAATTCAAAAGGTCGGAATTTTGCACCAAATACCAGCTACTGGAAACTCTTTCACGATGCCGTTTACAAAGATTCTCCCGCTCAAAACCGCTTCTGCTACGCTTTGTTTCGCGGTGCCGACGCCCAGTTCATTGCACAAAATCCCGAGGCAATACAAGTTCGTTTGCGTTTCGGTTCTAAAGGTCCGCATGTTATTCAACTCCAAAAACGACTGCAAGAACTCGGTTTGTTTCAAACCAATATCGACGGCGATTTCGGGAGAAACACCTTGCTCGCCGTTCTCGCGTTCCAAAAACTACACTTTCCTGCAAAAGATATCGATGGAGTAGTGGGAAAACAAACGGCTCTAAAACTAAATTTGAATTTACCTACGTTGTAATTTTTGCCAATAATATGAGTTCTACAAAAAAATGAAGTGAACAGTCTGGTAAGCTGATATTTGTCATGTTTTCATGCGATTGCCGCCGCTACATTTGCTCAAAAAAGATCATGAATCTCTTTGATAAATACAACACGGCTGCACCGCGCTACACCAGCTATCCCACTGTTCCCTACTGGGAGGAAACTACTTTTTCGACCGCAGTAGCTCTTCAACGCCTTCAAAGGCAACTCGAAACCGAAAACACGCTCAGTTTGTACATTCACTTGCCTTTTTGCGAGCGCTTGTGCACGTTTTGCGGTTGCCACAAATACATTACCAAACGCCATGAAGTCGAGCAACCTTATATAGAAGCGCTGCTTAAAGAGTGGTATCTTTACCTCGAATTACTGCCCGCAAAGCCTGTTTTAAAAGAACTGCACTTGGGCGGCGGCACACCAACTTTTTTCAGTCCGTCGTCGTTAGAGCAATTACTCACGGCGATTACCAATACCGTTCAGATCGATGCAGCGGCCGAATTCGGTTTCGAAGGACATCCGCATTCCACCTCAGCACAGCATTTGCGCGTGTTGCGTGGCTTCGGTTTTTCGCGAGTTAGTTTTGGCGTGCAAGATTACAACCCGCACATACAAGAGGTTATAAACCGACAGCAAACCTTTAACGAAGTGGCCAAAGTGAGTTTTATGGCGCGCGAATTGGGCTATAAAAGCGTTTCGCACGATCTGGTTTACGGGCTTCCTTTTCAAAGTGAAAACGATATTATCGACAGCATCGAAAAAACCACCATTTTACGTCCGGATCGGATTTCGTTGTACAGCTACGCGCACGTGCCGTGGGTAAAAGGTACCGGACAACGCGGTTTTAGTACATCCGATTTGCCCGAAGGCGCTCAAAAACGCAAGCTCTACGAAATTGCCCGAGAACTATTGCTCGAAAACGATTATGTGGAAATTGGCATGGACCATTTTGCGCTGCGCACCGACGATTTGTTTCGCGACAGTTTATCGGGACAGCTTCACCGAAATTTTATGGGTTATACAACCGCCAAAGCCGCCGTGCAATTGGGTTTGGGCGTTTCGGCTATCGGGAATTCTAAGGCAGCTTTTATGCAAAACACCAAGGATTTGAAAGCGTATTATCAGTTGCTTGAAAACAACATGTTACCAATTGTAAAAGGTCATTTGCTAAGCAATGAAGATTTGTGCATACAGCAGCACATTTTAAACATTATGTGTCAGTTACAAACCACTTGGACCGACGAGCTGTTCCGCTACATAGATTTTCAAACCTTAAAAAACAGTTTGCGAACTTTTGTTGCAGATGGTTTGCTCGAGCTCAGCGAAACCGGCATACAAGTGTTAGAAGCCGGCCGACCTTTCTTAAGAAGCATTTGTATGGCATTCGACTTGCGATTACAGCGTAAATTACCCGACACGAAATTGTTTTCATCGGCAATTTAGGCTCGATTTTTTGGGCACATCCTGCCGTAAAAATCGGGTAGCGCGTATTTGAGATCCGCGCAAACCAATCGGGCACGGCAGGTCGGGCTGTACACTGCAAGGCGCACCAAGCAAAAGCGTTTCAGCCACGCTGCGTCGCGGCTTGCGTTGGTCGCCACAACGCAGTCGGGCTTCAAGCGCTTTCGCTTGGCACGGCTTTCCGTTGCCATCCCTTGTGCGGAAAAGAGTGCACGGACGTATCATGTGATTAAATGATAAGAATTTGAAATTGAAAATTCTCGCGTTTTAACTGCTCCAATCAAATCATTCCTGGTCATTTACTCGCAAATCGGTTTCCACTGCCTTTGATTCGTTTTCCAAGGTGGTATCAATAGTGGGCACTGGTTCTTCCAGCTCGTCAATTTTTGCGAAAAGCACTTCTGCGGCTGCATAATCTTTTATTACTTTAACGGTAATTAACGCCAGTACAATGCCAAAAACGCTCGAACCTATTTCAAACAACGTAGCATTTGCTAAACCTTCTACTGTTTGTACATCTTTTGATGCGCGAAAAATAATCTTTGCGATGATATTATTCAAGATCCATACTCCCCACCACCAACTAACGTACGTTGTAGAAAGACTCTGCGATAAATCGATTCCTTTTTTATAAAGTAGTTCTTTTGTTTCTTCATACAGCTCTTTCATGATTTGATGCGGAACGTACAAACTCATTATAGGCACAAACCAGCCGCCAGCTGCCCAACCTTCAGTATGGTTTAAGTTGTCGTTTTTTACATGTAAATTGTAATACGCCCGGCGAAACCATAGGATAAAAGTTACTATTGAAATAATGTAGGCTATCAGATAAATAATATTAACAATCATTTGCCGAAGATCGTTTGCGTTGGCCGCCTCCATACTAATTCCATTTTCGCTATCTGGTCCAACTAGTAAGTCGTACTGCAAATAGCCCGACAGTACTTTTACAATTTCCATAACAAGCATAATCCAAATTAGTGCTATCGCATTTTTTGCTCTCTT
>JAIXTU010000331.1 GCA_027483785.1 Flavobacterium sp. | reverse complement strand
CTTGATCGAATTCAAAAATCAGCGCCAGAAATACCTCATTTATCAGTCGGCTTCGCTGTAATTTTTTTATTTTTTGGGCGCATCCTGCCGCATGAAAACCGATTGAAGTGCATGCGGCAGGTCGGGCTGTACACTGCAATAAAACCCCTTTTTCGCTGTTTCAGCCAACGTATTTGGTCGGCTTCCGCTGGTCGCCACCCAAATACGGGCTTCAAAAGCGCAAAAGTTGTTTTATTTTCGTTGCCATCCCTTGCGCGAAATCGTGCACCAGCAACGTATCGTGTTAAAGTATCATTAATCTAGTATGATACTAGCGAACAAAAGACTAATTTGCTGACATATCAAACCGTTACAGCTATGAAAAAAGCAGATTTCTTACTCAATCTTATGGATAAACTTCACGCGTTTGTCGACCAGATCAATTACTACATTGAAATTGGTTTAACGTATTTTGAAATCGCTAAATCGTTGGTACAACAAATACTGGCGTACTTGCAAACCGCTATCGACAAATTGGTTGATTTCATTGGCGGACGTGAAGCCACCGAAGATTATTTGCAATTCCACGAAGAAGATTTGTTTGTATAAAAACCTGATTTCGATTAAAAATCTTTGTCAGATCGCTTTAAATCAACAAATTGTGAAATCAAATAGCAATGAAAAGCAACAACTTCCGCGCTAAACAGATAAACGGCTGCCTACTTCGTTAGATTTTTTTGCGATACTACAGTATCCCAAAAAAATCTGCCTTGTAATCAACCATTTATCTGTTTTCTGACAGCAATTTTTAAATCAAACTCAGGTTAAAACTTACAGCGGTACTTTTAGTTTGAGTGCCTCGACGATACGCAATGTGGCTGGACAAACCAAGGTGTTTTGTGCCGTGAGTTCGGTAATTTGATGAAACTTTGGTCGGTCGGTATGCGGGTATTCGCGGCACGCTTTTGGTCGGTGTTCGTAAATCGTGCAATAATTTTCGGCATCCAAAAACACGCAAGGCACTTGTTGCAACACCAAATCGCCGTCTTCATCGGTACGTAAATAGTTTTGTTCGAAAGTCGCTGGTTTCAAACGCAATACTTTTGCGATGCGTTCCACATCCGATTTGGTAAAAAGTGGTCCGGTTGTTTTACAGCAATTGGCACAGGTTAAGCAATCGGTGCGTTTAAATTCGGCGTCGTGCAATTGTTGCATAATCGAATCTAATTTTGCCGGTGCTTTCTTTTTTAACTTTGAAAGATATTTTTTATTTTCACTAAATCTTTCGCGGGCCGTTTTTTCGAATGACTCCAAGGTTAATTTTTGCGCTAATTTAAGACTGCGCAAGCAAATTCTCATCCATTGACAGATTTATTTGGTTCAGCTTTGTCGGATTTCTTTTTCCACAAGAAGAAATTTCCTTTGTATGCATCGACTTCTATTTCGGCAGCCGATCGCGTTTCCATGAAGTATTTATTGCGCAGCAGCTTGCAAATGCCCGAACTGGAACGCGAAGCTTTGGCACGATGCTGCGGCAAAATTCTGGATTTGGGCTGCGGCGGCGGTTCGCATAGCTTGCTTTTACAAGAGAAAGGAGAAAATGTTGTGGCTTGCGATACGTCGGAACACATGATTCGCGTAGCTTCCGCTCGAGGCGTTTTGCAAACACATTTAGGTACTATTGCCGATTTTCCGGACGGCTTATTCGATACCATTTTGATTTTAATGAACGGCAGCGGTTTGGCTGGAACGCTCGATAATTTACCGAACTTTCTTTCTGCAGTGGCAAAAAAGCTAACTCTAGGCGGACAAATTTTGATCGATAGCAGCGATTTGGCTTATATGTTCGAAGACGAAGAAGACGCGGAATCGATTCTAAACGGAAAATCTTACTACGGAGAACTCGACTATCATTTAAGTTATCGTGGCCACCGCGAATCATTTAAATGGTTGTATGTTGATTTTGAAACCTTACGCGAAAAAGCCGAATCGGTTGGGCTACTTGCCGAACGCGTTTTTGAAGGAAAACACCACGATTATTTGGCAAAAATTAATTGGGCTATTTGCTGATGGAAACGGCAATAAAAACATACACGTTAACGGATTTGGGCAACAGCTTAAAATCGGTTATTGAAAAAACGTATAAAAACCAATATTGGGTTGTTGCGGAAATCAACAAGCTGAATTATTATCCGCATTCCGGACATGCATATCCGGAATTGGTTGAAAAGAAAGATGGAAAAATCGTAGCGCAATTTCGCGGACAAATGTGGAAAAACGATTTTGACGCGGCTAACAAAACGTTTTTGGATTTACTAAACGAGCCGATTCGCGACGGAATTAAGGTATTGATGTTGGTAAAAGTTGCCTTTGACGGCATGTACGGATTGAGTTTGCAAATTAAAGCCATTGATCCGAAGTACAGTTTAGGCGATTTGGAAGCCGAGAAAAATCTGACCTTATCGAAACTCAAAAAAGAAGGTATTTACGAGAACAACAAACGAAAATTGTTGCCTTTGGTACCGAAGCGTTTGGCGATTATTTCGGTTGAAAGTTCGAAAGGTTACGCTGATTTCTTACAGATTTTAGAGCAATCGGGCGGCAAGTATCGTTTCGATTTACGCTTGTTTCCGTCGATTTTGCAAGGCGAACAGGCGGTAACGGGCATACAGCAGCAATTGCGTGAGATTGCCAAATTGCAAAACGAATTTGATGCGGTGGCGATTATTCGCGGCGGTGGCGGCGATGTTGGCTTAAGTTGCTACAACAACTACGAACTTTCGCGTGCGGTTGCAAACTTTCCGTTGCCTGTATTAACGGGAATTGGACATGCCACCAATTTAACGGTAACCGAACTTGTTGCGTATACCAACGCCATAACGCCAACCAAACTTGCCGAATTATTGTTGCAGCACTTTAAACGATTTGATGAACAAGTAGAAAGTGCTCAGGAACGACTCAAACTTTTAGCAACGAACTTGTTGACCGAAAACAATCGGAAAATTGAAACGAACCGGAAGACTTTGGTTTCGGCAACGAAATTGTTTACTGCACAGTTGTTGGTACAGTTGCAACGACAGTCGGAGAATTTTAAAGCCAATACGGGTAAACACTTGCAACGAAATTCGGCAATGTTACGCGACCAGCAGTTTAAAATTCGGTTTTCGGGTGAAAAAACAATTAGTAATGAGCGTGGGAAATTGAGTTTTTTAGCTGGGCAAGTTGCCGAGAAATCGGTTCGAAAAATGGAAATGCAGCAGCAAGAGTTGGCGTATTTAGAGCGAACGGTTGCGGTGTTGCATCCGCGATCGGTGTTGCAGCGCGGATTTGCCTTGGTGCGCGGAAACGGAAAAATAGTAACGTCAGTAAAAAAGATAAATTCTGGACAAGATTTGGAAATCGAACTTTTTGACGGCATTTTGCAAACTAAACTAATCGATAAACATGAAAACGAAACAGACTGAAATAAGCTATACCGAAGCATTTGAAGAATTAAATCGTTTGGTTTTGGAAATGGAGCGTGGCGAGATTGCGGTGGATGTGCTATCGGAAAAGGTGGCACGCGCCGGATTATTGATAAAAATCTGCAAGGCGAAGTTAACCGAAACGGAAGTATCGGTATCGGCATTGCTCAAGGAATTGGAGTAAGGAAACGACTTGTGGGTAACGATTGCCACGGCCGCGATTGCAACGGAAAGCGCGCAAAGTGCGAAAACCAGCAGTTTACAAAAATGCGGGGCGACCTAAGAAGCCCTTGCCGTTTTGATAAAATGCGGTTTGAGCACTGCGTACTTGTAGTGTAAAGCGCGAATTGCCGCCCAACAAATTAGGAACGTACGTTAAGGAATATTCAGGAATTTGTGCGTTTGCAAGGAAATGCGCCATTTGGGATTTTGCATGACGAAATCGACGATTTGTGGCGTCATTTCGTCGCGTTTGCTCCATTCGGGTTGTAGAAAAAGTATGGCGTTCGGGTTGGTTTTTGCGGCCTGTTCTTCGGCAAATTTAAAATCGTTTTTATTGTAAACGATAACTTTTAGTTCGTTTGCTTTTTGATAAACTTCATCAACGGGCAGTTTTGTTTTCTTGGGCGAGAGGCAAATCCAGTCCCAGTTTCCAGTGAGTGCGTAGGCGCCGCTGGTTTCGATGTGAATTTGCATGCCGGCGTTTTTGAGTGCATGGGTAAGCGGATTCATGTCCCACATCAGCGGCTCACCTCCAGTAACGACAATGGTTTTTGAAAATCGGGCGGCTTCGGCAACGATGTTTTCTACGGAAGTTGGTGGATGTAAATCGGCATTCCAACTTTCTTTAACGTCGCACCAATGGCAACCCACATCGCATCCACCCACACGGATAAAATACGCAGGCGTTCCGGTATGATAGCCTTCGCCTTGAACGGTGTAGAAGGCTTCCATGAGCGGTAATTGCAAACCGAGATTAACTTGTTCTTGTATTTCAGAAGGTAGCGCCATAGTTGTAAAAAAGCCTGCAAATATAGGTCAATTCTTTGGTTTTAATCCTTAGAAGCGGCGTATTTATAAGAAACTTCGATTCGTAAAAAAAGCCGATCAATTGACCGGCTTTTGGATGTTTTAAGTTAAAAACTACTTTAATATTTTGAGTGTGCTTAGTGCTGTTTCGTCGGCTGGATCAAGAGCCAAAACTTTCTCGAAGTATTCTTTAGCTTTAACTTTATCGATTTTTGCTAGCGCGATACCAATATTGTTATAGGCTTCGATTAGTTTCTTTTTAGTAGATTCTTTGGCTAATTCAGCTTCACCTTTTTTAGTTACCACTTGCACGTAGCCTTCGAAGCTTTTAACCATTTCAGCTTCCGAAATTGGATCGTTTGGAATTAAAGAGTTGATACGTGCTCTGTAAATGTAAGCTTCTTGTGTATTTGGACTTTCAGCGATTACAAAACTTAAAGCTGCATCGGCTTTTTTTAGTTCGACAACGTTTCCTTGACCTTCATCTTTGTTGGCGTTTAAGAAATACAGCGCATAACCCAGGTAAAAATTATCGTACAAAATATTACGTGATTTCGGATTTGTAGTTGCAATTTCGTAGATCGCAGCTGCTTCTTTATACAGTTTAAGATCGAAGAATTTTTTACCGAAATCGTTTAGTTCGTTTGCCATAGACAGATCCATTTCCACACCTTTACGGATATCGGCAATACCGGCGGTGAAAAGCGGCTCGTCGATGGTGTGAGTGTCTTTGCCATCGGCACCGGGTGCAGTTTTTAAAGATTTTTGGGTTTTAGCCAAACCTAAGTACAAGTAATCGCGACCAATAACTTTGGCTTTATCTTTCGAGAAGAAGTCGTTTAAAGCGGTAATAGCAGCATCTACATTTCCGTTCTGGTAGGCAGAGTAACCCAGGTAGCGCAATATTCTTGGATTTACTTTATCGAGTTTTTGCATGGCAGAAGCTTCTGCTTCCAAACCTTTGTAATCTTTGGTAAGTACCAGGAAGTCGGCGTGACGCATTCTTGAATCCAAGGAATAGTCGGTCATACTCATATATTTCTCGTAGTATTCGATAGCTTTCTTGTTGTATTCAGCGTACTTTGGCTTGTCGTTTAGCGCCCACACGTAGTAGGTTTCGGCTAGTTCACGGTAAGCTGGCCCGTAATTTGGGTTAGCTGCGAGAATGTTGTCGAAATCGGCTTTTGCTTCATTGAATGCGCGTGAACCTTTCTTAAGCACACCTAACTGCAGTTTGGCACGAAGGAGCGTTGGATCGGTATCAGCGGCGTTTCTATAGGCAGAAAACGCTTCGTTTACATTTTTATCGCCAAGAAGTGCATCGCCTAGTGCTAATTGCACTTGCGGATTTACGGGTGCAATTTCTTTGGCTTTGTTTAAATACTCCAATGCTTTTTTGTAGTCGGGATTAGTAGAGTTGGTATATGCTTTACCGATATACATCAATTCCTCGAAATCTTTTTTACGAGCCACTTCAAGTGCTTTGTTAAAGTTAGCAAGTGCGCCGGAAGTGTTGCTGTTGTCGAGGTCGACTTGACCTAGGCCGATGTAGTTAAAATTTGGATTTGTTTTAACTGTGATACCTGTTTTGAATGTCGCTACAGCAGAGTCCTGAATTTTTTGCATCAGGTACACGTTTCCTAAAATTAGGTATGCTTTACCCTGATCTGGCTTAGCGGCAATAGCGGCTTTAAGCATCTTTTTAGCTTTTTCGAACTGTTCAGCTTCGATGGCTTTTTTAGCTTGTTCGATATCTTGTGCAAAGGCGCCGCTAGCTAGAGCGATTAATCCGATGCTAAATAATCTCATCTTGTTCATACCTAATTAATTTTAATTTTTGATAATTTTCT
>JAIXTU010000057.1 GCA_027483785.1 Flavobacterium sp. | reverse complement strand
TTCAAAAACGTTAGTGTAGATATGCGTCAGTTCAATAAGTTGAAAATGTTCTTGCATGCAGAAGCGCTACCTATTGAATCGCCAGACTACAAGCCACTACCTGATCGAAAAATGATAGGTTTTATTCGTTTTGGAAACGACTTTACCCAAAATTATTATCAAGTTGAATTACCACTTAAAGTTTCGGTTCCTGAAAATCCGAACGGAAACTTAGCCGCCGAATTGGTTTGGCCGCAAGAAAATGAAGTAGACCTAAACTTAAGTTTACTGACAAAACTAAAAGTCTTGGCATTACAAAACCCAAGTGGCGCTGTCGATGGAGTTTACTCGTTAAATGAATCAGAACTTGATCCATCGCTAGCTGGAAAAGTCAATGAAATGCGAATTAGTGTTAAAGGAAATCCGAATTTTGGTTTGGTGCGAACACTGATGGTGGGTGTTAAAAATAATCCCGAAGTTGTAGCTGTGTCGGGTAACGAAATTGTGGGCGAAGTTTGGTTTAACGAATTGCGGTTAGCCGAAATGGATAACCAAGGCGGTATGGCAGCCGTTGCTAGCTTGGATGGTAATTTAGCAGATTTTGCAACAATTTCAGCCACCGGACGTATGTCGACCATTGGTTTCGGTTCCCTGGAAGACGGTCCGAATGAACGCAGTCGGGAAGATATCAGACAGTACAATATCGTTACCAACATCAATGTCGGAAAATTGCTTCCTAAAAAATGGGGTGTAAACATTCCGTTTAACTACGGCGTTGGTGAGGAAATAATTACTCCAGAATACGATCCGTTCAATCAAGATATTAAGCTGGATCAGCTTATCGACGCAACTGCAGATCCGGCTGAACGCGACAACATTCGCGAACGTGCCATCGAGTACACCAAAACTAAGAGCATTAACTTTATTGGAGTTAAGAAAGAACGTGCACCCGAACAAAAACAACGTATTTACGATGTTGAAAACCTGACGCTTGGTTACTCATTTAACGAAACGAAACGTCATGATTACGAAATCGAAGATTTCCTCGATCAGCAAGTTCGAACGACCGCCGATTACTCGTACACGTTTCAATCGAAACCTGTGGAACCGTTCAAGAAAACCAAGTTCATGTCGAAAAGCAGTTATTGGAAGCTATTGAGCGACTTCAACTTCAATTACCTGCCCACAAACATTAACTTCAGTTCAACGGTACTTAGACAATACAACAGACAACAGTTCAGACAAGTAGATGTGCAAGGAATTGGGTTAGATCCGCTTTTCCGAAGAAATTTCTTGTTCAATTACCAATACGGATTTAACTACAACATCACCAAAAACCTAAAGGTGAACTATCAAGCTTCGAACAGCAATTTGGTTCAGAATTTCCTTCAAGCCGATGGTACACCTATCGAAAATTTCTCCATTTGGCAAGATTTCTTAAACGTGGGTGAAGCCAATACACACAACCGTCAACTTACCGTCAATTACGAATTGCCTTTAAGCAAATTGCCATTCTTGAGTTTCTTGAAATCGTCGTACACCTATACCGGCGATTATCAATGGCAACGCGCATCGGAAGCACTTCAGGCCTTTACCGACGTAAACGGGCTTACCTACAACTTAGGTAACACCATTCAGAACAATAGCGCGCATCGTTTAAATACGACACTAAACATGGACTTGTTTTACCGTTACATTGGTCTTACTGGTAAAAAAGCCAAGCAACCTACTAAACCTGCAGCAGCCCCAAAACCCGGAGAGAAAGTTGTTGCTCAAAAAACAGCCGCTCAAAATGAGCGTGGTGTTTTCATGACCGGACTAATTGGAGTGCTTACAAGCGTTAAAAATGTTCAAGTAAACTACACAGAAACAGCAGGTACCATTTTACCAGGCTATTTACCAGGTTTAGGATTCTTCGGAAGTAGCAAGCCTAGTTTAGGTTTCGTGTTTGGTAGTCAGGCCGACGTTCGCTACGAAGCAGCTAAAAACGGTTGGTTAACCAACTATCCAGATTTTAACGGAAACTACTCTCAGGTGCTTTCCAAAACAATCGATGCTACTGCTAACATCGACTTATTCCCAGATTTTAAAATCGACTTAGTAGCAAACCGCACCTACGTGAATAACCAAAGTGAACAGTTCGACGTTAGCGACGGTAATTACAACCCACGTGCACCATACGAATTTGGAAACTTCTCCATTTCAACCAACCTCATTCGAACTGCCTTTTCAGCGAGCGATGAAACGGGCTCGGCAGCCTTTGATGATTTTAGAGAAAATCGTTTGGTGATTGCTCAACGTTTAGCCGCACAACGCGGTCTCGATCCAACGGATGTCGACGCGGAAGGATATCCGAATGGCTACGGCAAAAATAGTCAGCAAGTGCTTCTACCCGCTTTTATGGCTGCTTATGTAGGTCAAGATGCCAATGATGTTTCTTTAAGTCCGTTCAGAAATTTCCCAATTCCAAACTGGAACATCAAATACAGTGGCTTGATGCGCTATAAGTTCTTTAAAGACCGATTTAAACGCTTTAGTTTACAACACGGGTATCGCGCATCGTATACCATTAACGCCTTCCGTTCGAACTTCGAATTCGACAACAATCCGAACGGTTTAGATGCGGGCGGAAATTTCTTTTCAAAGACTATCATTTCTAACATCAACTTGGTAGAGCAGTTTAATCCACTTATCAAAATTGATATGGAAATGCAAAATTCGATGAAAGTTACCGCCGAATTGAAAAAAGACCGCGCTCTTTCGTTGAGTTTCGATAACAACTTGCTTACTGAAGTGCAAGGAATGGAATACATTATTGGATTAGGTTATCGAATTAAAGACGTTATTTTTAATTCTGCTCTTGCAGATAACCCAACAGGTGTAATCAAATCCGATATAAATTTACGAGCCGATTTCACCTTGAGAAACAACAAAACGATCGTTCGATATCTTGATTACGACAACAACCAACTCGGTGGCGGGCAAAATCTTTGGAACCTAAAATTAACCGCCGACTATTCGTTTAGTAAGAATTTCACTGCCATTTTCTTCTACGATCACTCTTTTTCGAAAGCAGTTATCTCAACAGCGTTCCCGATTACAAATATACGTTCCGGATTTACGCTCAGATATAACTTCGGAAATTAGAAAACATCCGCAGATTTGATACTTTTGTAGAAATTAAAACAACACCTCATGAACATACCTTCTAATTTACGTTACACGAAAGATCACGAATGGGCAAGTATTGATGGCAACATCGTTACTGTTGGAATTACCGACTTTGCTCAAAAAGAACTCGGTGATATTGTTTACGTAGAAGTTGAAACCCTCGACCAAACTTTGGCTAAAGACGAAGTTTTCGGAACTGTTGAAGCTGTAAAAACAGTTTCGGATTTGTTCCTTCCTATTTCTGGAGAAATTATTGCCTTTAATGACAAACTTGAATCGGATCCAGAACTGGTAAATACTGATCCGTATGGCGATGGTTGGATGATTAAAATTAAAGTTGAGAATCCGGCCGACTTTGAAACACTACTCAGCGACACCGATTACAAAGCATTGATTGGCGGCTAAAATCATAAAAAGTGTACCCGCAATATTGTGGAGTGCCGTAGTTTTGTACCTCTGTTTAACTGACGTTTCCGGTTTGCCGCACGTTAAGATTTACGAGTTCGACAAGCTATCGCATTTCACTTTTCATTTCATATTTACTGCGCTTTGGTTTTTCGCTTTCGCAGAATGGAAACCGGAAAAACCTAAGAGTAGTAATTTGAAACATGCCGCACTATTGTCGTTTAGCTACGGCGTTATTATTGAGTTTTTGCAGCACTACTGCACTGTAGGCAGACAAGGAGACTGGCGTGACGTTATGGGAAACAGCCTCGGAACGGTTACATTTATTCTTTCTTATAGCCTATTTCGGCGCGTAAACCGACGAAAGCAAACCGCCTCCTAAGCAGAGACCGATCTCAAAAAATGATTTAGTACCTTTATCAACGACACGCGAAAACGCTTCTGTGCAAATGAACGAAACTCAATTCGCATCGTTTTTGGATGCTACTTTTCTTAAGAAACCTGCCGACTTTACCGACGAAGTTGCCTACCGAACTGCGTTTACTACATTTCTAGAAGAATCTAAACTAGCTAGCGTAAAAGCCGTTGTGGTGCATCCAAACGAACTTAAAACCACCATAGATTACTTTTCTAAAGATACGCACCGCCCGATTTTTGCAACCGTTATCGATTTTCCACTTGGCAATAGCAGTACGCAAGATAAATTGAATGCTTGTCGCGAAGCATTTTCGCTCGGCGCGGAAGAAGTTGATGTTGTATGCAATTACCATTTATTACATGAAGGCGAAACGACTGCTTTTTATTTCGATATTTTTCAAGTAATTGATTTGGTGCAGGGAGCAGGAAAGACGAGTAAGATTATATTAGAGACTGCAGCTATCGATCCTGCTTCGTTGATAAAGGTAGTTTCAAAGATCAAACAGTATTGTGTTGATCGCTTTCATGAAAACGATTTGCACCGAATTTTTCTGAAAACATCGACAGGATTTTATCAATCGGCCACGACAGTTAGCAGTGGTGCAACTCGAGAAACGGTAGCCATTTTATTAGAAAACGGATTTCCACTTCCGGTGAAAGCCTCCGGCGGAATTCGTACTTTTGAACAAGCACAACAATACATTAAAATGGGTGTTAAACGCATAGGAACTTCCGCTGCTTTGCAGTTGGTTAACCAAGAAAAAACTACTTCAGATTACTGATGAGAAAGCACTACTCCATTATTATTACCCTATTTTGCTTGATATCTCAAGTTGTAAAGGCGCAAGATCGCGATCGCGTTCCGTTGTTTCCATCTTGTGAGAACTTAGAGCTAGCCGAACAAAAAAATTGTTTCAATCAAACGTTGCAAACTTTTGTAAGTGATAACTTTCAAATTCCAGAGGCCATTAAAACCGCCGGATACCGCGGAACTGTTACCGTATTGTTTGCTGTAGATACCGAAGGAAAAGCGCAATTTCTTTTTGCTGATGCCGTTTATCCCGAACTCATTCAAGAAGCTAAGCGCGTTATAGGAATGTTGCCCACTCTAAAACCCGGTGTTAATAACGGAAAACCAGCGTATCAAAAATTTACC
The DNA here is from genome assembly GCA_027483785.1 of Flavobacterium sp. GTDB lineage: Bacteria > Bacteroidota > Bacteroidia > Flavobacteriales > Flavobacteriaceae > Flavobacterium. Next base: position 2,575 of record JAIXTU010000057.1, on the reverse strand, counting down.
TATAAAATTCGCTTTCCGTTTAATGAAGTTACCCCAGAGGAAACAAAGGAACGTATTGACCGTTCGTTTCGACTGGACTTGCAAAAAAAATCTAACGAACTCGACAGTATTAAGTCGCTACCTTTTAACAATCCGCAATTTACCAGCAAACTAAATATTCCGTTCTCGCACTTTTATTACAGTTGGTTCGACAAATCGTTAAACCAAATGGGCACTAACAATCACACCGGGTCGAAGCCCTATACTTACGCAGAGGTTTCCAAGTATTTCGACATTCAGGCAGCTACGGTAGCGATGAAAAAAGATCGCAAAGGTTGGTGGGGACGCAAGTTCTGGAACGAGAATTTCTTTGAGTTTCAAGGTAAAGATTATTGGTTTACACTCAATCCGTTTGTGGATTTACGTATGGGCCGAACAAACGATTTCGATAACAATTCGACTTTTCAAAATACCCGTGGCGTGCAGCTCCAAGGTGGTTTGGGAAAAGCAATTGTTTTTACAACATCGATATATGAGAGTCAGGGTCGGTTTGCTGGTTTTTATAACGCTTACGCAGAATCGATCGCGCCTTCCGGAGGAGATCCGGCAATTATTCCCGGCGTTGGCATTGCCAAACGTTTTAAAACCGACTCATACGACTTTCCTTCGGCTGAGGCGATTATTACCGTTACTCCCTCGGATTTTATCGACTTGCAATTGGGTTACGGAAGAAATTTCTTGGGCGATGGTTACCGTTCGTTATTACTGTCCGACGGCGCCTCACCCTATCCGTTCATAAAAGTGAATACCCGATTTTGGAAGATTAAGTACACGAATACGTATTTGTTTTTGAAAGACGTGCGTCCTGAAGTTACCCAAGAACGCACATACGCCAGTAAGTACATGGCGAACCATTATTTGAGTTGGAACGTATCAAACCGCCTCAATCTCGGATTCTTTGAATCGGTTGTTTGGACGAACTCGAACGGGCGCGGATTTGATTCGAATTTTATAAATCCGATTATTTTTTACCGTTCGGTGGAGTTTACCTCGTCGGCACGTAGCGGAAATGCCGTTTTAGGTTTAACTGCCAAATATAAATTCAACAACGCGGTTACGGGTTACGGGCAATTTATCCTAGACGAATTTGCTTTGGGCGATATTCAGGAACAGAACAAAAGTTGGCGTAATAAATACGGTTATCAATTAGGTGTGAAGTATTTCGATGCGTTTAAAATTAAAGGTTTGAATTTGCAAGCTGAGTACAACCGATTGCGTCCGTATGTGTATCAACACAGCGATCCGTTAACAAATTACGGACATAACAATCAAGCATTGGGGCACCAATGGGGCGCGAATTTAGAAGAATTGGTGCTTATTGGGCGTTACCAAAAAGGCCGTTATTTTGGCGAAGCGAAACTCACTTTCGGTATTCGTGGTTTGGATTTTGAAACCGATACCGACAATTTTAACTACGGCGGCGATCCGTATAAGAATTATAACACTGATCGTCCGTTTGATACCAATGTGTTGGTCGGACAGGGAAACAAAACCGATTTGTTTATCGGTGAATTACAGGCTGGTTATATAGTAAATCCGGTGACGAATTTGAAAGCTTTTGCACATTTGATGGTACGCAACTTTAGTCCGGAAACGGAGACACTTACGGTAAAATCATTGCAAACTACTTGGTTTTCGTTGGGAATTCGTGCCGACTTATTTAATATGTATTTCGATTATTAGACTTTTATCGTACGGACGGCTGTTGCGCAACTGATTGAGCGGATTAGCCCGCAGCATGTGGCGAGGATACGAGCTACGATGCGAGGACTATGAGCGAAAGCAGGACGGCAAAACCGTAAGGAGGTACTTTCGGGAGTTGTTTTGCCGGTGCGCCCAAAAAATAGAACCCCTTATTAACGAACTATTTCGAATTGTTATTCGGTTAAATTGAAAATGCTGACTTATCTTTGCGCACCCGTAGCGGTCTAGATAGCCATCATGCAAACACAGGCAGAGAAACAAAACATTTTTACAGTTAAAGCGCTTTTCTTCGATTTTAAAGAAATTACCAAAGCCGGTTTGGCTGTAAGTGTTGTTTTTTCGAGTGTTGCCGGATTCTTATTAGGAATTGAAACCGTTAATTTACAGACCTTTTACACCTTAATTTTGTTGGCTATTGGCGGCTACTGCATGGTTGGAGCTAGTAATGCGTATAACCAAATTATTGAAAAAGATTTGGATGCGTTGATGGATCGGACAAAGAACAGACCTATTCCGTCTGGCCGCATGTCGGTTACCAAAGCGTTTATTGTGGCTACGCTGATGACGCTACTTGGGCTGGTGATCTTGTATTCGATTAACGAGCAAACGGCCATGTTTGGGGCGATATCGATTTTCTTGTACACCTGTGCCTATACGCCTTTAAAAACCATTACTCCCCTTTCGGTTTTTGTGGGTGCTTTTCCGGGTGCTATTCCGTTTATGTTGGGATGGGTTGCCGCGACCGGACATTTTGGAATTGAAGCGGGAACGTTGTTTTTAATTCGATTTTTCTGGCGATTTCCTCGTTTTTGCGCAATTGGCTGGTTTTTCT
>JAIXTU010000077.1 GCA_027483785.1 Flavobacterium sp. | reverse complement strand
GGCAATTACACCGAACCGATAACATGTTTGAGATCAGCAACTTGATTTTCCCATAGTTGAGCTGCCTCGCCTAATTCGTCTTCTGGAGCGAAATCGGTTACCAAAAGTGAAACATCCTTGGTGATTTCGTCTTCCATTATTTTGAGTTCAAAAAAGTAGTCGGTGTCTTTATCGCCTTCGTCAATCCAGCGAAATTTAACCTTTTCGCCCGATTTTCTAGAAGCCAATCTGGCACGCTCTTCGGTATCCTCCCAAATAAAGGTAAAAATCTCTCCACGCGAGTTTACGTTATCTGCAAACCACTCACTTAAGCCCGAAGGTGTTGATATATATTGATACAAGAGTTGCGGCGACGAATTAATGGGGAACTCGAGTTCGTATTTTACTTTTACTTCCATGGTTGGTATGTCAATTTTTGCGAAATATAATGAATATCGGATTAAAACAACAAAATCGAAAAAAATAATTAAAAATACTTTGAGGGTTTGCGTAACATAAGAAAGAATGTATCTTTGCAGCCGCAAAACCAATGGCGAGGTAGCTCAGTCGGTTAGAGCGCAGGATTCATAACCCTGAGGTCGAGAGTTCAAATCTCTCTCTCGCTACAAAAATAAAGCCTTTACAATTTCGTAGAGGCTTTATTCGTTTTTGGGTTATGAAACGGTAGAGACTTTTTTAAGAAACGTAAGAGCAAAGGATTCGTATCCGCCTAGGCGGACGAGAGTTCAAATCTCTCTCGCTACAAAAATAAAGCCTTTACAATTTCGTAGGGACTTTATTCGTTTTTGGGTTATGAAACGATAGGGACTTTTTTAAGAAACGTAAGCGCAAAGGATTCATATCCGCCGAGGCAGACGAGAGTTTAAATCTCTCTCCCATTAAGAAAAGATTGTCCATGTGGGCAGTCTTTTTGTTTTTTGGGCAGCATTTCCTGCTATTATTCCAAGTCCTCGTTACTTTTTGTGTTTTTTAGTTGTTGCTGCAGTGCTTCCTTTGGGCGCATGCACCAACCAACAAAAACTACAAAAACTACCTCCGGGCTTTCCATGCTATCAGGGCTGCAAAATCCGTTTCCCATGAAATTTTTCAACCGCCAATCCGAACCCTAAAAATGCTTTCCTTACGGCAAAAGCTAGCTGTATTGAATTTTAGTTAAAAAAACGAATTTTTGCGAGTAATTTATCTAACGTCCTGTGTGTTTCAATAATTTGATTTATGTCCGAAATCGTTATAGTCGCCAACAATCCTTGTAGAAAAAATTCTACAAAATAAAAAACAAATCGCAAATACCCAAACACTTAGAGAAAATTTTAAAATAGATATGTGTATTTTGTCGATAAAAGAGTGTTTTATATCGATTTTTGAGTACCTAAAGTGTTCATTATGTTGACAGTATTAAATTCGTGCTGTACCTTTACAACCCAATCTGCAAGTACTAACATTAATAAACAAATACATCGATGAGATTTTCTATAACGCTCAAATCGTTGTGCATTTTAATCCTCTGCATAGTTTTTTCGAATACCCTATTCGGACAAAACAGAACATACACAACTAACGGAACTTTTACGCCACCAGCTGGTGTGACATCAGTACGCGTCGACCTATGGGGTGCGGGCGGAAATGGTGGTGGTGCTACAGGAAACCCTGCTTCGGGTGGTGGTGGTGCAGGTGGTGCGTTTACGCGTCATAATGCATGGCCTGTTACTGCAGGAACCGTATATACTGTAAACATTGGTACGGCACCAGCACCAGGTACAGGAAATGGTGCGCAAGGTGGCTCTACATGGTTTCAATCTAACACGTCTTTATTAGCAATAGGTGGAAACGGAGGTGCTCGAGCAAACAACAATAACCAAGGTGCAGCAGGAGGTAACGGACCAACAACCGGTAACATTGGAGGACAAATAAACTTTTACGGCGGCGCAGGATCGGCTGGTGTTGGAACAGGCGGTACGCAATATGGTGGAGCAGGTGGTAGTAGCGCCGGTAATACCGCAAACGGAAATGCGGCAACTGGAGCAAACGGCGGAGTTGCGCCCGCTGGCGGTGGTACAGGAGCAGCTGGTTTTGCAGGTAGCGGAAACGGAAACAACGCAACTACGAGAGGTGGAGGCGGTAGCGGCGCTCGTGCAGGCAGTACTACGGATCGAACTGGTGGTGCTGGAGGTTCAGGCTATGCAGAAATTTATTATACCTGCCCCACTTATGCTTTAAGCACTACCATTTTTGTAAATGCTGTTCGTTGCGCTGGTTCAAATGCTACAGTTCGCTTAACCGGACTGCCGCGAGGTACTTACAGCATCAACTACAATCTAAGTGGAAGCAATACTGCTGCAAACCAAACTGCATCGGTAACCGTTAACGCATCAGGTGTAGGAGAATTTACAACCCCCAATTTAACAAATGCGGGTACTACCACTGTTACCATTACAAACGCGAGTAGTGGTACCGCTCCAGATATTTGCTCCAATGCAATTAGTGCTAACAATACCGCTACTGTAACTACGGTAACCTTACCAGCACAACCATCAACCATTACAGGACCAACGACATTTTGTACAAGTCAAATACTGTCATACAGCGTAACAGCGGTTGCTAATACAACATATAACTGGACGTTTCCTGCGGGCTGGGTTCAGCAAACAGGTGGCAACAGCAACACTATCACGGTACTTACTTCTGCAACAGCAGGAAACGTAACCGCTACACCTGTTACAGCCTGTGGAAATGGAACAGCACGCACATTGGCAGTAACTTTTTCATTGCCTTCTGTAGTCTCAAGTGCTGGAGCAAGTAGAAGCGGAGCTGGAACATTAACATTAACCGCAACACCTTCTGCAGGAGTTATCAATTGGTATGACGCTATCGTTGGCGGTAATTTAGTCGCAACGGGTAATAGTTTTACAACACCAACCCTATCGGCTACTACCAATTATTTTATTGAAGCGAGCAATAACGGTTGCGTATCTTCTCCGAGAATTCCAGTTGTAGCGCAAATTACAATGCCTGAAATTAGTGTCTCTGGAAACGGAAGTAATATTGTGGATGGGGATACAACGCCAAGTACAACCGATTTTACTGATTTAGGCTCAACAAATGTTAACTCGTCAATTTCACGAACATTTACCATTACCAACAGCGGTACAGAGCCTCTAACCGTTGGGACTATTACGATCACAGGCACAAATGCATCAGAATTTACGGTAACAACAGCGCCTGCAGCAACAGTTGCGGTTGGTGCTTCAACAAATTTTGTAATTCGATTCCTACCAACAGTTGCAGGAGTTCGAACGGCTTCATTATCATTCTCGAACACCGATTTAAACGAAAATCCGTTTGATTTTAGCTTAGCTGGAACGGGGATTGCAGTTTTCCCGGAAATTGACATCAGAGGAAACAATGTTAGTATCGCAGATAACGTTTCTAGCAGCAGTTCTACCGACCATACTTTTTTTGGAAATATTACTGTACCTAGTACATTTACGAGAACGTTTACAATATTAAATACCGGAACAGGGCCGCTTAACTTAAGCGGAACACCCCGTGTATCTGTTACTGCCGGTACTGGCTTTGTTGTAACTACCCTACCTGCGGCAACGGTAGCAGCTGGTGGTAGCACAACGTTTCAAATTACGTTTACTGCCGCTATTGAAGGTAGCAGTATTGCAGTAGTTACCGTGGAGAACAACGATACTAGTGAAGGTATATTTGACTTTGTAATTGAAGCGAATGCAGTAGTTTCTGGCGTTGAAATATCGGTTTCAGGTAATGGAGTAGTTATTTCGGATAACGACACTACGCCGTCGACAGCTGATCAGACCGACTTCGGAAGCACAGAGCAAGGCACCAATATTGCCCTTCCTTTTGAAGTTTACTCATTGGGTAGCTTAAACCTAACGTTAGGTACTACGGTATCGATTACTGGAACTAATGCTGCCATGTTCACCGCTACTGCGCTACCAAGCAGCTTATCTCCCGGTAATTTTGCAACTTTCGTAATCACATTTACTCCTAATAACATACCTGGACCGAAAACTGCTACGATAACAATAACCAATAACGACAGCAATGAAAGTCCATATAATTTTAACATACGAGCCACAGTCATAACAGCAACTACACCTACTACAGGACCAGGTGGCGTAGTTTCTAATTTGCGCTTGTGGCTTAAAGCTAATAGTAAAATCGGGCAAGTTTCCGACAACTCCGACATAACTACTTGGGAGGATCAAGTGAATGGAAACTCAAAAACAGCCCTAGCACGATTTTCGAGTGAACCTAAATTTAGAAACCACCCGGATTTTAATGTGAATTTCAATCCTGTAATTAGCTTTGATGGTGCAAACAGCATGTATGCTAACCAAGGTTTCTACAATAATGATATGTTTATTGTTGTAAAATTGCGTAATAGTATTTCTTCAGTAAGTAGTCCGCTTGACTTGTTTTGCGGAGACGATATCGCTAATAATAGCCAAGACGTTACTGGATTTCAACTTGGTAACACATCTAGTCGTTACAATAATGAAATCCTAGCTTATAACCAAGCAAGTAGCGGAAGCTATGGTATCGCTGAAATAAGTACAAGTAAGCGCTACACTGGAACTCAGATTTTCAATCCACGTCGTTCCGCTGGAAGTCGTATGGAAATCTATAACAATTCTCAACTGTTAACAACTTCTGAAGTTAATACGGGAACTTATAAGAATATCGTAAACTCTCGGTACTGGCTCGGACGAAGTGAAACTTTTGGTGCCTCTTATGTGGGCGACATCCTTGAAATCATCACTTACGGAGCGCGAAATTCAGACGCCGACAGACGTCGAATCGAAAGCTACCTAGCTATCAAATACGGTATGACACTTGCCGTAAACGGCACCAGTGTTAATTATGTAGATTCGGCTAGCAACACAATTTATACTGCTGGTAGCGGCTACAATTTCAACATCGCTGGAATAGGACGTGACGATACGGCAGGCTTGTTTCAAAAACAATCAAAAACAGAAAATACAACCGATGACCTAACCATTGGACTAAACACTATTGCAACAACAAACGATTTAAATACTGGAACTATTAACGGCGACAGACGCTATCTCGTTTGGGGTTCAAATAATGGTAGTTTAGCCGCACAAACGCCGGTTCTAGTTAACTTAAGTAGTGGAATTCCAGGAATTAGCACTCAAGTTGACCTTACTTCAATCGGAAGAATTTGGCGCGTGGTTGAAACCGGAGGAGATGTAGGACCAGTTACTGTATCCATTCCTTCCGGGATGCTTAATTCGAACCTCAACACAACAGAACAATTACTGATGTTTGTTTCTTCGACCCCCAATTTCAATCAATCAACCGAGTATCGTGTTTTAACGCAAAACGGTTCGAACTTGCAATGTCAGTTCGACTTTGACGGCACTCGATTCATCACCTTTGGATTTGCTCCTGATCGTACCTTTGAACGTTCATTAACGCTAGACGGTGTTAACGACTATGTAGATGCTGGCAACATCTGCAATCTAGGAAATCAGTTTACTATTTCTGCTTGGATCAAAAAAGAACAAAACGGCAGAAGTATTGTTTCTAAAAGAGATGCGGCATTTAACAGCGGCTATGATTTTGATCTCACAAGCAGCGGAAGATTGGAATTTGCATTTTATACCACACAAATGCAGCGCATTAACTCTAACATCGCTATACCCGACAACGCCTGGTATTATGTCAGCGTAACAGGAAGAAACGGCTTATACCGCTTATATATAGATGGGGTTTTAGCTGCTGAAGAAACTTTACCTTTAGTCCCATCGAATACAAACGCCTTCGTGATTGGCGCAGCAGATGCTAAAGCACCTACCGCCTTCTTTAGAGGTGGTATTGATGAAGTACGTGTCTTTAATCGAGAACTCACCGTAGATCAACTTCGCTACATCATGAACCAAGAGCTCATGAAAAACGGAACAGATCTTAAAGGAAAAGTTCTACCAAACTATGTTACGAAAAATGATATAGCTTCTATTCCCTACAGCAGTTTGGAAGTTTATTATCCAATGACTACATACAAGTTCACTAACGTAAAAGACGAGTCCGATAACAACCGCCCGGCTACCCTTCGCAACATCAATACAATCGATTTCCAAACAGCTCCACTTCCCTACAGTACACAAATTCGAGGTTCTTGGGACGTGGCCGAAACCTGGAAAAATTCATCAGTGATTACATTTCCAAACAGTCTCTCAATCGTTGATGGCACAACTAGAGTCGACTGGAATATTGTTGAAACAGCACACGAAGTTGAATCGAATAGTAATCAAACTTTACTCGCACTGAATGTGAAATCAGGTGAAATCGAAGTTACCAATAACAGTAAAATCGAAGTTACACACTATTTAAGACTCGATGGTAAAATAGACCTTAACGGACAGTCGCAACTAGTGCAAACTGAAGATTCTTTAATTGATACTGCTAGTACGGGAACTATTGAAAGAGACCAAGTGGGACAAGCAAATACCTATAACTACAATTATTGGTGTTCGCCTGTTTCTTCCAGCAGTTTGCCCATCAATGGCGGATATACTGTGAATTCAGTCTTACGTGATGCCTCTGACCCTGCAAACATTAGCCTAATTACATGGACGGATGAAAACGATGGGTCGCCGACTATACCAATTACATTGGCAAACTACTGGCTATTTAAATTTCAGAATAGTACCGAAGAATACGCCAATTGGAGCTATGTAGGACCTGATGGATTTCTTGGTGCCGCAGAAGGGTTCACTATGAAAGGACCAGGAACAGATACTGACGGTCAAAATTATGCATTTGTAGGAAAACCAAATAATGGAGATATCTCATTACCAATTGGCGGTGGACTGTTGAATTTATGCGGAAATCCATATCCTTCAGCTCTAGATGCTAATGATTTCATTATCGATAACCTTTCTACTATTGATGGGACACTCTACTTCTGGGAACATTTCAGTACAAATTTTTCTCATAATATACATGAATACCAAGGAGGCTACGCGGCATACAGTTTAACAGGTGGAATTCCTCCGGTAATCCCTGAAGGAATTAGCAATTTGGGTAGTTCTTCAAAAGTCGCGGCTAGATATATCCCGGTTGCACAAGGCTTTTT
>JAIXTU010000210.1 GCA_027483785.1 Flavobacterium sp. | reverse complement strand
GTGAAATTAGATAGCAATAGAAAGGGACAGTTTCCACGTTAAACATATAAACGGCTGACTACTGCGTTAGATTTTTTTGCGATACTACAGTATCCCAAAAGAAATCTGCCTTGTATTCAACCATTTATCTGTTTTCTGACCGCAATTTTTAAATCGAACTCAGGTTTTCAACAAAACAAATCTAAAACTGTATTATTGAGCCGTTTTTGCAGCACTGCGGCGGCGTAACCAGAATTTTGTGGCTTTAACCAGGTAGAACATTACCGGAACCATTACCAGCGTAAGCACGGTGGCGTAGGTTAAACCGAAGATGATGGTCCAGGCTAATGGCCCCCAGAAGATTACGTTATCTCCACCTATGAATACATGCGGGTTTAGGTCGGTTATGAGCGAGAAGAAATCGAAATTCAACCCAATAGCCAACGGAATTAAACCTAAAACGGCGGTAAGTGCGGTAAGTAAAACCGGGCGTAAACGCGACTTTCCGGACTCGATGATTACTTCTGTAATTACGTTTAAGGGTAAATCGTCGTGAGATTCGACACCGTATTCGGCTACTTTTTCATCGAGCAGCAGCACGAAGAAGTCCATTAACACGATACCGTTTTTCACGACCACACCTGCGAGCGAGATGATTCCCATCATGGTCATTAGGATCACGAAATCCATTCCTGCGAAAACGTAGCCGTAGAACACTCCTGAGAAACTGAGCAAGACGGTAAACATGATGATTCCTGTTTTTGAGATCGAGTTAAACTGCAGTACGATGATGGTTGCAATTCCGAAGAGAGCAAGCAACAGTGCTTTGAGTAGAAACGCTTGGTTTTTGGCCTGCTCCTCTTGCTCGCCTGAGAACGAATACGTGATGCCGTTACCCATTTTGTACTCCGACAATTCAGCTTGGATGGTACGTGTAATACCATCGGCGTTGTATCCTGTAAGTACGTTCGAATAAATGGTCATAACGCGTTTGTAATTGCGTCGTTTGATTTGATTGAACGTTTTGATTTTCTCGGTTTGCGCTATGGCAGAAACGGGAACTTGTATTATTTGTCCGGTGCGCTGATTGGTAAACGTTACGGGTTGATTAAAAATAACGCTTTCGTTCTTGCGCTGATCTTCCTGCAAACGCATGGTGATGTCGTAATCGTCGTCGCCTTCTTTATAAGTTGAAATTTCCTGACCGTAAACGGCACGTCGCATGGTAAAACCGACGCTTCCAGTAGATGTACCTAGACTTCCTGCGTTTACGCGATCGATGTTTACGCGTAGTTCGGGCGATTCTTTGTTTACATCGACTTTCAATTTCTCGATACCGGGGATATTTTTGGTATTGATGAAAGCGATCATCTTGTCGGCTTCCTTCAACATTTCGTCGTAATCGGTTCCGGTTAACTGAATTGAAATAGGATAACCCGACGGCGGTCCGGCAGCATCTTTTTCAACGGTTACTGAAGCGCCTGGCACCATTTTTACTTTGGAGCGAATTTCTTCCATCACATCGGCGGTATTTACGCCTCGACGGAACTTAAATTCCCGGAAATTGATGGTTACTTTTCCCTTGTAAGGAGTTTCAGATTGCGATCCTGCATCAATATTCGGATTGCTTGCGCCCATACCTACTTGAGAAACGACAGATTCGGCCAACCAATTTTCGGTAGCGCCCGGATCTTGGTACTTCTTCATGATGTTAATCACTTGTTTTTCAACGAAACGCGTGGCTTTGTCGGTTTTTTCAATGTCGGTTCCCTGTGGATATTCCAAATACACAATTACTTGGTTGGGAATGTTATTTGGGAAGAAGAGTACTTCTCTCGGGAAAATACCTACTAGAATAAACGATAATACAAGCAAGGCGATAATTCCGATAAAAGACGTAATAGCAGCTTTTTTATGCAGAATTTTATGAAGGAAGTTTTGATATTTCACTTCTAATTTGGGGAAAAACGAATGTTGGAAATCCTGCGTCCATTTGAAAATAAAGAAATGATACGCCCAAATTAGTGCAATAGAAATAACCGCTAAATGACCAAAAGCTCGAAGTGCTTTTACATCGTACACATGACCTGGAATTAGGAATAATAACGCCGCAATAGCAAATCCAATAGTGTACATTTTTAGTGATTTCTTGCTGATGTTTCGATCTTCGATATCCATAGAACCACCTGTCATGGCTGCATTGATAACCATAGCTACGAATAGCGATGCACCGAGAACGACCGAAAGCGTCATTGGGAAATAGAACATAAACTTACCCAAGGTTCCAGGCCATAATCCGAGTGGGAAGAATGCGGCAAGTGTTGTTGCTGTAGACGAAATTACCGGCCAAGCGATTTCTCCAATACCAATTTTCGATGCCGGAACGCGTGCCATACCTTTTTTCATATTGGCAAAAACGTTGTCGACTACCACGATACCGTCGTCAACCAACATTCCAAGTCCCATTACCAAGGCAAAAAGCACCATAGTATTTAAGGTAACTCCAAACGCATCGAGAATAGCAAATGCCATAAGCATCGATAGCGGAATGGCTGCACCTACAAAAAGAGAGTTTCGCAAGCCCATGGTAAACATCAGTACAATCATTACCAAGATAATACCGAAGATGATGTGGTTGGAAAGCTCGTCTACTTGGTGTTCCACGCGCGACGATTGGTCGTTTGTTGTCGTTATTTCTAAATCTTTTGGAAGCACGTTTTCTTGTGCGTCTTTCAAGATTTCTTTGACTTGCTCGATGGCAGAAATCATGTTTTGAGCCGAACGTTTTTTCACGTTAAGCATTACAACTTCTTCGCTCGATTCGCGCGCAAAGGTTGTTTTCTCTTTTTCTTTGAAAGCAATTTTGGCGATGTCTTTGAGATATACCGTTCCGTTATGCGATTTAACGATAATATTTTCCAATTCAACCGGTTGCTTAATTTCGCCAACTACGCGAATATTATTGCGAATACCTTGTGTAGTTAGGTTACCGCCCGAAATGGTCATGTTTTCCGATTGTACGGCACGCTGAATATCGTCGAAACTAACTTTGGCAGCCGTCATTTTATAGACATCAACGGCAATTTCCACTTCGCGATCATCCACACCGAGAATATCAACTTGCTTTACTTCTGGAATGTCTTCAATTTCATCTTCGAGATATTCACCGAATTTCTTAAGCTGTTGTGTGGTGTAATTTCCTTTGAGGTTGATGTTCAAAATCGGAACTTCCTCAGAAATATTCAAATCGAAAACGCTCGGTTCCACTTTACTACCGTTGTCGAGATTCGGCCAATCGCTGTCTGCTTTCGCAAGATCGACTTTGTCTTTCACACGTGTTTTTGCTTCCTCGTTGGGAACTTTCTCGTTAAACTCAACGATAATCATTCCGTAATCTTGATACGAACTTGAAGTTACTTTCGTAACACCACTGATGTTCTTGATATCATCTTCTAACGGTTTTACAACGAGTTTCTCTACGTCTTCGGCGCTATTTCCTGGGAATACCGAAGAGATATAAATTTTGTTTTCGATGATTTCAGGAAAATCTTCCCGAGGCATCGTAATGTAGGCGATGGTTCCCGCCAATACGATAATGAATGTAATGATGTAAACAGTTACACGATTATCGACAGCCCAACTCGATATGCCAAATTCTTTTTTCTGGTGACTCATACGTCTAAGTTGTTAGAGTAGCTAATTAAAATGTTAGTTTCATGCCTTCTGAAATATTCGAGGCGCCTTCGGTGACCACTTTTTGATCGGCTGTTAAACCGGAAATGATTTCAGTTACGTTTCCAGCCGATTGGCCTACTTCCACAAATACGCGCTTAGCAATTCCGGAATTTCCTGAAACTTTATCGGCTATGAATACGTATTTTTTACCGTCGGCATCTTCAAGAACTACATTCGATGGAACTACAATAACCGATTTATTGGTATAATCTATAATACGCAGTTTCGCTACTTGATTCGGACGCAACATATTGTCGTTCGGAAGCGCAATTTCTACACCAAAACTTCTGTTTTCTACATTTACACTGTTTGCGATCTGGCGCACTTTACCCGAATACGTTTTTCCTGTTCCTTCGATGGTGATATCAACAGGCGTTCCCACTTTAATTTTTCCTACATAAATTTCCGGAACTGTAGTGTTTACGTACATTTTACCCAAATTTACGATGCGCATCAAACCTTCTGGACTAGCGGCAACAACCTCGCCTTTTTCTACAAAAACCTCATCGATAGTTCCGCTGAACGGCGCTCTAATTACGGTTTTTGCGAGCTGTGCACGAGCCTGATTTAGACTCTTTTGCGCACTCACCATTTGCGTTTGCGCGTTTAAAAATTGAATTTCAGAACCAATGCGTTTATCCCATAAGTTTTTCTGACGCTCGTACGTTGTTTTAGCTAAAGCATACTGACTTTCCAAAGCTGCAATGCCTTCGCTAGCGCCGCCATCGTCTACGCGACCTACAATCTGACCTTTAGAAACGCGTTGTCCGGCTTTTACGTTAAGTGAGACTAAAACGCCCGGAATTTCTGGTTGTACTAGCACGTTCTCTTGCGTAGTGACATTTCCTTGTATTTCGATATAGTGTTTGAAAATCGTATCCTGAACAGCCGAAACTTCAACAAGCGATTCGGATACTTTTTTCTCCAAAGTACTCAATGCTGCATCGAGTTTAGTGATTTCAGCTTGTAAAGCTGCGCGTTTATTTTTGATGGCATCTACGTCTTTAGATGCGATAAGATCTTCTGTAGAGTTCGAATTACCGCCGCCGCAAGCAACTAGCAAAACGGATAACGACCAAAGGATTATTTGTTTTTTCATAATGGTACGATTGTGATGGGATTAGTTTGATGAAGTTACGCGCTCCAATGCAGAACGCTTGTTGATGATATCGGACATGGTTTGCAAAAACGCTTGCTGCGCGGAATACAACTGCTTTTGAGCGTCGTTGTAATCGAAAGAAGTCGACAAGCCTTCTACGAATTTTACTTGTTGTTTACGTTCGATGCGTTCGGCTAAATCGAGCGATTTTTTAGCCGTTTGAAATTCTTCCACAGCCAAATCAAAATCACTTTTTGCTTTTGCAAACTGAACTTGCAGCGCTTGTTCAGTGGCAATTAACTGCGTCTTTGCCTGCTCGATGGCAATTTTAGCTTGCTGCGTTCTCGACGAACGTGCAAACGAAGAGAAAATCGGAATATTTAAGCTGGCACCTACAAAAGAGAAATTCAACCAACGTTGTTGCCGATCTAAAAACGTAAACCTATCGCTAAACGCATTGTATCCAAAGTTCAAATTGGCTGCTAGGCTAGGAAGTGCCTTACTGCGCTCTAATTTGTATTCCAATTGACGTTGCTCGTTCAGATTTTCCAAGATTTTGTAATCGATGTTTTGTTTTACATCGAAATTGGTTGCGTTTAAAGACGTAGCTACACTTTCGGTTGCCAACTGATCGAGGGTTTGCGTTAGCGTAAGCTGATCTTGAATTTCTAAACCTAATTCGTATTTAAGCATGTTGTAACTGATGTTTCGCAAACGAGTTACGTTGTTTAAGTTGCTTTGGATGCTGGCCAGAGTTAACTGCAATTGCTCTACGTTTTCTTCTTCAATCAAGCCGTTTTTAAAAGTTTCTTGCGTGTCTGACAGCAGCTTTTCAACCAGTTGCTTATTGCGTTGCAAAATTTTGATGCTCTCGTCGGTAAGTACTGCCGTTCCGTATGCATTAATGATGGTTTCGCGAACGTCGGCATCTGTTTTTTGCTTCGCGTTTTGATAGTATTTTAAATACGTTTTCGAAGCTTGTAGTGCTACGATGTACGAACCGTCAAAAAGCAATTGCGATAAAGTAGAACGCGCAATAGCCGATTGTTTGGTTCCGAAGGCAACTTCCGTGAATTCGCCGGGTTGGCCACCAAAGAATTCAGCTGGCACAACCGATTTTTGGATTTCCATATTGTACTGATAATCGATTCCCGCATTAATTTGTGGCAAACCAGCTGCGGTTGTTTCCCATTTTTTCTTTCGGGAAATTTCGATATCGCGTCCTGCATTAATGACTTTTGCGTTGTGCTCCAGCGCATGCGCAATGGCCTCTGTCAGGTTAAAATTGTAGCTCTTCGGTTGACTTTCGGTTCCGCCTTGAGCGAAAATTCCAGAAGCAAACAACAGCGTCACTACGGGTATTAGGTACTTCATTTTGGTTAAATATTTGGAATTGATAGATATGATTCGAGTTCTGAGATGCCTTTGGGCGTACCAATAGCACGTGTGTGATATTCCAGCATGTACAATTCGCGCTGCCAAGCTTCTTTTTCTAAGGGAGAAGTCTCGTTAATGTGAAACATCAAGGTGTAGTAAAATTCAATGCATTCGGTTACGTTGATATCGGCACGATAATACCCGCGTTCGATACCCTTTTCAAGATTGTGTTGCACAAAGTGTTTACACTGGGTAAACTGTACTTGTAAAATGTGCTGATAAATCTCTGGGTAGAACTTCCGTAATTGGTAAACGGGCGATGCTTCAGCAATGTGAAACATCTCTTTAAACATGTTTCTAATTTCAAAGTTTTCTTGAATCGGATTGTAATCTTTGGCAATAACATCGTGCATCATAGCCATAATTTTACCGTGTATCAAGGTTACGCTGTCGGAAACCAAATCTTCCTTATTCGAAAAATACTTGTAAATCGTTTTTTTAGAAATCGACATGTCGGCGGCAATATCGTCCATCGTCACACTCTTAAAGCCCATCTTAAAGAAAAGCTCGGTGGCGCGTTCTACTATTTTGTCCTTCATCATCAAAAATTTCGACAAAAGTAGAGTGGAAACTTTTAATACTAAAATAGTTTCCTGAGTTTTTACAATTTTTTAACACTGCGGTAAAATTCAAATACAAAATATTTGTCTATCAATGTTTTAAATGGTTTATACGCTTTCGCGGAAGATTAAAAAAGTGCCCGAAACAAGCCGTTATCAAGAAACGTTTGGTCTGAATTTAGAAGGAATGCGCTACATTAGCGAAAAAAGATTCATGCTGTCTGAATTCAAATTGCCTCTTGAAGCTGCGTTATTAAACCAATACGCCGACCGAAATCCGAAAGGATTGTACCAACCAATAGATTACATTTTGCAAGACGGCGGCAAACGCTTACGACCTATTTTGGTTTTGATGGGATCGCAGTTCTTTTCCGGCGATTATAAAAGAGCTTTATCGGCGGCAAAAGCTGTGGAAATCTTTCACAATTTCACGCTTCTTCACGACGACATTATGGATGATGCGCCTTTGCGTCGCGGCCGACAAACCGTTCACGAGAAGTGGAACACCAATACGGCCATTCTATCGGGCGATGCGATGTTGATCTTGGCATACCAACAACTTGAAGTTTATGAACCTCAGCTGCAAGTGGAACTCTTTCGTTTGTTTTCAAAAACGGCTTTAGAAGTTTGCGAAGGCCAGCAATGGGATGTAGAGTTTGAACAAAGAACTGATGTTACGATTCCCGAATATCTGCAAATGATTACCTATAAAACGGCTGTTTTGGTTGCTTGCGCTCTGAAAATGGGCGCTTTAATTGGTGGCGCTTCAGCAACACAAGCGCAATTACTTTATGATTTTGGATTGCATTTAGGCGTCGCTTTTCAAATTCAAGACGATTATTTAGACGCGTTCGGAAATCCGGAAACCTTCGGCAAGCAAGTTGGCGGCGATATTATCGAAAACAAAAAAACCTATCTCTACCTCCTCGCAAAACAAAGTGATAATCAAACTCTAGTTGAAGAACTCGAACAATTGTTCAGCAGGCAACCTGAAAATTCATTGGAGAAAATAGCACGTGTAAAACAGATTTTTCACGACACAACGGCTGCTGCGCGCACGCAAGAAGCAATCGAGATGTACACCAATCGGGCTTTGGCGACCATCGAACAATTAGAAATTTCGGAAGATTTCCAACAGGTACTTCGCGCATTTGCTTTGAATTTGATGCAGCGAGAATCATAAAAACACAAGAAACAGTTCCATAAATGTAGGTGTATTGACCGTGTAACTTGTTTACTATAAACACATTACAAAAAAATCGAGGCGACAATGCGAAAATTCTTATTCAAAAGTTAATCGCACTAACACAACATGATTTGAACTTACAACTAAGTGTGTATGAAATTATGATTAAATCTCATTTTAGAACTTGAATACAAGTTAACTGCCTATAAAAAAAGGACATAATTTGCGCTTTATTGTTTTGTGAAGATGAGTTCACCTTGTGGAACATAATGCGGTATTGGACCATCGGGACATAAACTATCTTCATCCGCCGAATAGTTGAAAAAGCCTTCATTTCTAAAATGTGAATACCTTAATTGCATAGGTTGGTTGGGTACCTTTGTGAGTCTAAATTGAAATCTAAAAGCACAACTATTATTTTCATCCCTAAAACCCATAGTAATTGCGTTTGAACGAACACCTCCTCTATTAACAATCGGATAATTATCGAAATCATCTCCTGGCAAGCTGCTGTAATATTGAAGCCCTTGCACTGGATTTGTGACGAATAACTTGCCTACGAGCCAGTCATAATAATCGTAGCGCCCAGAAGGATAACTTTCATAATGTTGCTCTACTTTTAAGAGAACAATTGTGTATACCGTATTTCCATCCGTTGCAAGCCATGTGCCCTCAAACGAGTTAAAAGAATTTTCGATATCTTTAAAGTATACACCAGTCTCTGGATAGTCTGCTTCAGAACTTTTTAGCGGTACCATTTGAGTTACTTGCGCAAGAATGTTCTGAGATAAAGCAAGCAATAGTGCTATTTTTAGATTCTTCATAATATTTTTTTTAACAAGGTTGACGTTCTAGGTTTCCGTTATCTAATAATTTCACTTTTTCCCACTGTAAAGCTCCGTTAATGATTCTTCCTTCCAGCAATTCAATAAAATTATCTAATTTATAAGTTTTCAAGAGTTCTAAGAACATTTTTTGCAATTCTAGCTTTCTGTTTTGAATGTGATTTATATTATTGATTTCAGGAAATTCATCCATAATTTCAGTAGCTCTACTGAAATAAGTTTTTTCAAACTTTTTAAAATTCACTTCCCATCCAGCGTGATTAAATCCCGTCATAAGTTTGTCCGTAAGTACGACGCTAAATATGCCTTCATCTGAAACCATAATGTTAAACGAATTCACATTCGGTTCATTTATTTCCAATGCTTTCCTTCTAAGTTTTCCAAGTACAGCTTTAACATCTTCGGGTGCTAACATTTTTGTATTTATGTGAAATTCGATACCATTTGAATTTTCGCCCACTTCGTTGTTATGTATGTGTACTGCTCCGTATGCATCGGGAGGTAGTGTCAATTTAGTTGTTCCACTAGGCTGTCCATCAACGTAAGTAGTAAGACCTTGGCTATTGCGCACCAAACCAAAGCCGGATTCTTGGGCTGCATTGATGTTCTCTGCGGTATATAACTGGTTAAATTTAGACATAAATTGCTGGTCGTTTGGAACTTCCGGTTGAGGAGCTTGAACCTTCGCCATCACTAAACAGGGATCGGCAACCGCACTCTCGTTTCGAGGTGGTAAAATCGGGACAACAGGATTAGGTTCAAAATCAAACGATTTATCTAAATCTGAGTTAACCTGTGCAGGTGGATTATCTGGGTTTGTTTCCGTTGG
>JAIXTU010000021.1 GCA_027483785.1 Flavobacterium sp. | reverse complement strand
CAATTAGATCTATAAAACAGTGCGATAAAAAAATGTTTTTAAGTCATAACTGCTTTAAAAAAATCTTCCGTAGCGCTGCTATGCAACATTTTTTTGCATTGTTCTGCCTCAAAAACAACCTTTTTTCTCTAGCCTATTTTATAAATCCAATTGGTATTAATCAACCATTTATCTGTTTTCTGACCGCAATTCTTAAATCTAACTTAGGTTATAACGATTTAATTTTACAAACATTTTTACCCGTTTTTTTCTAAACGAAACTACTTTGTTACTCGATATATAAAAGTTTTAGCGGTGTTTCAATCGTTTAAACGCAGATTGATTGTGCCAAGTTAAGTCGATCATTTTGAGCTTTTGCAGATTTGCCTTGATGACAAGTTTATGATCGTAGATTTGATTTTGTTTGTATTGTCGAACTAACGTTCATGTATACTTTTTTCGCGCGAACGGGTGCAGCGGCATCCTTTTTGGCGCTTTGTATTTCCACTATCGTTTTGCCAAAAAGATACAGCGGAACACGTGACGGCTAGCACTTTGTTTGCGCAGCGACGAATGTTTTGCCGGCGCGCCCAAAAAAAAGGTCTTGTAGTTAAAGAAATTTCACGGAACACTTAATATTTACAAACATTTTGAAGTATGGATGTCAAATGAAAAGATCTTTGTTGTCGCGAAATTTCTTAAGCATTTTTTAGGTTTTAAGAATATTGATGATGTACAATTACAATAAAAGATCATTAAATCTACGTGTCATTCATCCACTTTCAATACCTTGTTAACGAGTTGTTAAGCGGCTAAAATCCGAATCAAAAGCAGTATAATTGCGCTATGAAATTTAAGTTCTCTAAACTCAATATCATTATCGTTGCTGGTTTTTGTGCGATTATTGGCATTTTAATCGCGCAAATTTTATGGACGCGCGAAGCTTTCGATTTGGAAGAGAAAAAATTCAGCGGTAATGTGCGTTTGGCTTTGCTGGAAGTCGTTAAAAGTTTGTACGAAGGCACTAATCACGAATTACCTCCCGTGAATCCGGTGCGTAAAATGGCAAACGACTATTTCGTGGTTAATGTTGAAAACGACTTTGAACCGCAAATTCTGGAGTTTTATCTCAAAAAAGAACTTCAGAAATTTGGCATCCAAACCAATTTCGAATACGCTTTGTACAATTGCGAAAGCGATAGAATGGTGTACGGCGATTTCGTTCAACTTAGCGATCATGCGCCCGAAACGGCTCACCAAATCGAATTTCCAAAACACAAATCGTTTGTCTATTATTTCGCCATTCGGTTTCCAGAACAAACCAGCTACTTACTCGGCAATTTTAAGGTCTGGATTTTCGCAACTGCCGCTTTAGTGCTTATACTCCTCATTTATTTGTATTCGGTACTTATGTTGCTTCAGCAAAAGCGTTACAGCGAATTGCAACGCGATTTTATAAACAATATGACGCATGAGTTTAAAACGCCGCTTTCTTCTATTTTGTTGGCGGCCAATTATTTGGAAAAGAAAACGCAAAGTTCGGAAAGCCAAAAACTCAATGCATACAGCAAGATTATTGTCGACCAAAGTTTGCAACTCAATAAGCATATCGAGAATTTGCTCACGATGGCAAAATCTGAACACGGTGGCATGCAAATTTGTGTAGAACGAATTCTATTTAGCGATTTATTAAACGAAGTGGAAGGAAATTTGCGTCTAAAAGCGCCCGCTTTAGTAATAAATCGTGCTTTTGATTCGGATTTTGAAGTCGTAGCCGATCCGTTTCACTTTAAGAATGTTGTTTTTAACATCATTGATAATTCGATTAAATACTGTAATCAAAGTCCGGAAATTTCGATTGCTGTTGAAAAAAACGCTTCGTCCATTTTACTCCGTTTTGGCGATAACGGCATTGGTGTACAAACAAAAGCCTTAGCACATGTTTTCGACAAGTTTTTTCGCGAAAATACGGGCAAACGTAACGAAGTTCGAGGTTTTGGCTTAGGTTTGCATTATGTGAAGCGCGTGGCAAATTTGCACAAATGGAAGATTACTGCTTTGCACAACAAGCCAACTGGTTTAATTATTCAGTTTGAAATGAAGAAACATGAAAGCTAGAATTTTATACGCAGAAGACGATGCTACTTTAGCGTTTCTTACCCAAGAAAATTTGGAAGAGAACAATTTTGAAGTGCACCATTGTACCGATGGTGAACAAGCAATAACCGCATTCAAAAAAGAAAAATTCGATTTGTGTGTTCTTGATATCATGATGCCAAAATTCGATGGTTTTGAAGTGGCTACTGAAATTCGCAAACTAAACACCGAGGTTCCTATTATTTTTCTTTCTGCGAAAACATTGAAAGAAGATCGTATTCGAGGTTTGAAGCTTGGTGCCGACGATTATTTAGTAAAGCCGTTTTCAATCGAAGAACTGTTACTGAAATTAGAAGTTTTTTTAAAACGCTCTGGAAAAACAACCGCGCAAGAAAGTTTTGAGATTTTTGGCGATTTTCGTTTCAATAAAGAAAACTACGAAGTTGTCGGACCAAACGGCAATACGCTACTTACCGAACGCGAAGCAGCTTTATTGACTTTGTTTTTAAAGAATAAAAATGCCGTTTTGAAAAGAGAAACCATTTTGGTTGAAATTTGGGGTACAAATGATTACTTTTTGGGAAGAAGTTTGGATGTTTTTGTTTCGCGTTTGCGTAAAATTTTTCAAAGTGATGAAAAAGTTAAAATTGAAAACTTACATGGAATTGGATTTAAATTTGTCGTTAAATAATTAATTATGAAACAATTAATTTTGATTTGCTGCTTTGTTTTTAGCCTTTCGGCGATGGGTCAGATGCGTCAAGGAATGGGTATGGGACGCGGGAACGGTATGGGAATGGCCCCAACGCCACCAAGAGAAACCAAGAAAGTGGATATGCTTGAAGAATCTTTGAAAGAGCTTACCAAAGAAATAAAATTAGACGATTTTCAGGCGGCTATTATTCGCGGTTACTTGGTAGATTTCAAGGCTAAAGTTGATGCCATTATAGCTACCGATGCGCCAGACGAAGGCAAAATGGAAAAAATTGAAGTAGAGCGACTCAAGTTTGAAGAGCAGTTAAAACCCATTCTCAATCCAAATCAAGTAGAATTGTTTGAAAAGTACAGGAAAAAGAAAAACAAGCGTTAAATAAACAGAAGTCTGCCGTTTCTAGCTAATTGAAACGGTTTTGTTTTTGTAAACTCGTTGAAATTGAGACCGCTTTCCAAAGCTATTTTTTCGGCATTAGCCACAGTGAATTTTTGACCACCATTCAGAAACTGCGCAGCTAATTTTGTGATCTCTAGCAAGAATTGTAAAAATTCAACTTCGGCTTTAATGCGAATCTCTCCTTGTTTAGTAATATAAACTAATTCCGAAACCGTGAATTCACGACCCTTCTTTTGAATCGTTTTTTCGTTAAGAATTGGTGTGGTTCCTAGAAAAACGATTTGTTTGTGTGCATTTAATTCTAAGTCGCGTTCGTTTTCTAAAATCGAAACAATATAGTTTTTTGGAATTGTTGTTTTAGGGATTTTAAAATCAAACCAATTATGCAGCGGAATATCAAAGCCAACGCCGTGCATGTAATTGTACAACGAATGCTTTAACCCGGCCGAATAAACACTGTGATCAATGCCCGTTTTGTCGGTAAATTCTAGATCATTTAAAGCAAATTTGTGTGTGGTTTCCTTAATTTTTACACCGTATTCTTCGGGATTTTTAGCGATCGGAGCATGCGCAGTTAACGCAAACTGATGCCAGAACCCCGATTGTATCACTCCCGATTCAAATAATTGACGCGTCATTTCTAAACTATCAACGGTTTCCTGAACAGTTTGTGTCGGATACCCATACATTAAATAGGCATGAACTAAAATGCCAGCTTCTGTAAACGAACGTGTTACTTGAGCTACTTGAGCTACCGTAACTCCCTTATCTATGAGTTTTAACAATCGGTCGGAAGCCACTTCTAAACCACCTGAAACCGCAATGCATCCCGACGCAGCGAGTAGCTGACAAAGATCATCGGTAAAATTTCTTTCGAAACGGATATTCGCCCACCACGTAATTACGAGCTTTCGCCGAAGAACTTCCAAGGCAAACGCTTTCATTAGTGAAGGTGGAGCGGCTTCGTC
Organism: Flavobacterium sp.; assembly: GCA_027483785.1. Lineage (GTDB taxonomy): Bacteria > Bacteroidota > Bacteroidia > Flavobacteriales > Flavobacteriaceae > Flavobacterium. The sequence continues at coordinate 5,183 of JAIXTU010000021.1, read as the reverse complement.
AACAAAATGAAAACCAGTTTCGCCGGTTGCTGCAATTAAGGTTTCAACGCGGTCACACAAAAGCATCGCGGTTGCGGGTTCGTAAATACCAATATAATCTAACGAGATGTCGCAAAACGTACATTTTCCCCAATAGCAGCCGTGCGCCATCGTGAGTTTATTCCACCGACCGTCGCTCCATAATTTGTGCATCGGATTTGCCAAGGTAATAAGCGACATGTAATCGTCTAATTTTAAGTCGCTGTAATCGGGCGTTCCGAGTTGGTTTTGTTTAAAATCGGGAATCAGACTGTTGTTTACGTAACGTACTTCGTTGCCTTCGCAGAAAAAACTACGTTTAAAAGTATCGAAGTTGTTTTCTCGAATGTTCCGAATGAGTTGTAAAATCGGTGCTTCGCCGTCGTCGAGTGTAATAAAATCGATGAATTCGAACACCCGTGGATCGGAAACCGACCGTAATTCGGTGTTTGCAAATCCGCCGCCCAGTGCAATTTTAGCATTCGGAACTCGTTTTTTCGCTTGCTGCGCAATTCGAAATGCGCTGTACAAATTTCCAGGAAACGGCACCGTGAGTAATATCAATTCGGTATTTGCTGCCAGTTCGAGTTTATCGATTTCAGAAAAAAGTAATTCATCGGTAAAGGTTGGTTCTTTGTGTAAAGCTGCATATAAATCGTCGAACGAATTTGCGCTTCGTCCCAAACGTTCAGCGTAACGTGTAAATCCGAAATGCGCATCAACATTCACACAAATGTAGTATTCTAAATCTTCCAGAAATCGTGTTGCTAGATATTTCGCTTTGTCGGTAATTCCCAAACTGCCAAAACTAAATTCCAAGTCGGTATCGTCTTGTGTTCGTTGGGCATCGGGCAAAATTCCGTTAACAATTTGGTTGGCAAAAGTTTGATTCTTTCCTTGCAAAAAACGCACAACCGGATCCACATACTGGATGTACTGTTCTTTAAGTTGTGAAATTCGTTCGGAAACGACATCTCGGGCAACTGCTTTTCCATTCACGTAAGTGGAAGAAAAAACAGCTTCTAAACCCGATTTAGACAAAATACGAGTAGCAACTTGCAAACCTAAATCGGCTTGAAACGACTCAATACCTTGCGTATTTAAAAAGCCTTTAATGTAGGCCGTAGCCGGATATGGCGTATTGAGTTGGGTAAACGGCGGTATAAAAAGTACGACTGACAAGCGTTGCGGATTTGCGTGTAAAGTTATGTAATTACCATGCTACAACCAGCCACTCAATTTGTGTAACTTTGCCTGATATGCCAACATTCGAAAAGCGCGTTATTCCGTATACACAGACTGGTTTGTTCAACAAACTGATGGTCGATTATTTGCAGCAAGCAGCAGCGGTTCAGGATTTTTATCATCGTCCGGATCGACTTGAATCGTACGTAGATCAAATCCAAGAAAAGTCGGAAAATTACTCAGATTTTCACAGACAAACCTTAGTTGCGGCGTTAGAAGTGCAATACCAAGGCTTTGAGCTCACAGAAGCGGTTCAAACAAATTTAACTGCGCTGCGAGAATCGCACACGTTTACGGTTACAACGGGGCATCAACTAAGTTTGTTCACCGGACCGTTATATTTTATTTACAAAATTGTATCCGCAATTAATTCTACCAAAGCTTTACGAGCGCAATATCCAGACTATCAGTTTGTTCCGGTTTATTGGATGGCGACTGAAGATCACGATTTTGAAGAAATATCCAGTTTGGTAACTACAAAAGGTAAACTCAAGTGGCAAAAGCAAGCACAAGGAGCTGTTGGTCGATTAGATACCGCAGGTCTTGAACAAATTGCTAAGCTCTTAGAAACGGAATTCCATACTGGCAAGAATGCACAGGAAATAGCAGCCTTATTCACAAAAGTGTATTTACAAGCAACAAATTTAGCGGCTGCGACGCGCTTGTTGGTACATACGCTTTTTGGCGATACTGGTTTAATAATTGTCGATGGCGACGATCGGGCGCTCAAACAACTTTTTGTTCCGTTTGCAGAACGCGAGTTATTCGAACAATTTTCTTTCAAAGCAGTTAGCGAAACCAATGAAAAGTTAAAGGCGTATTCGGTTCAAGTAAATCCGCGTGAGATCAATTTGTTTTATTTAACAGATGGATTGCGAAGTCGTATCGTAAAAGAAGATGCGTTGTTTCGAGTTTTAGATACCGAATTTATTTTTACCGAAAACGAGCTGCGTAAAGAGCTGCATGAGTTTCCGGAACGTTTTAGTCCGAATGTTATTTTACGTCCGCTCTATGAAGAAGTTATTCTCCCCAATTTAGTTTACATCGGCGGAGCAGGGGAGCTGGCGTATTGGTTGCAATTGAAATCGATGTTTGCCGATGTTGGTGTTTGCTTTCCAATACTAAAGTTAAGAAATGCCGCTCTTATTTTACATCGAAAGGACTTTCAAAAGATGCAACGCTTGCAGTTGGAGACGGGCGATTTACTAAGTTCGGTTACTGATTTGAGTAATCGGATTGCAATACAATCGGCAGATTTTCCTTTGAGTTTGGAAAGTGAGAAATCGACGGTAGAAAATACGTTTGCCCGTTTGGAAGCGTTGATTTCAAAAACTGACAAATCGTTTGCTGGTGCGGTTTCGGCACAAAAGAAGAAGCAACTTAATGGTTTAGATAAATTAGAGAAGCGTTTATTGCTTGCGCAGAAGCGAAAAAGTGCCGATGAAATTGCGCGAGCTTTAGCATTGCGTCAGTTTGTTTTTCCATTTAATAAGTTTCAGGAACGCATCTTGAATTTTTCGGTTTTTTATGGGGAATTCGGTCCTGCATTTATTGAGACTTTACTTCAAGAATTTGAACCTTTTAAGGCCGAATTAACGGTCTTAATTGCCGACTCGTAAAACTATTTCAAAAAGTTATCAGCACGAAAACGTTTTCGCTTTAATATTAGCGATTTCCGTGCAATTTCTTAATGTTAAATATTTGTACTTTTAGCGTCAAAATCACTTTAAAAGTACAGATATGAAAAAAATCTACGTTTTTATTGCAATGTTGTTTGCTGCACTAACTTTTGGGCAGGTTACATCGGTTGCAATTGTGGGAGAAGCAGCCGGAGGATGGCCAAGCGAACCGGGTAACCCAGGTCCGACTGATGTACACCAGATGGTTTCTACGGATGGTGTCAATTGGACGTACGAGAATTTAGTTGTTACTACAGCTAATTCGCCTACGGGAGTTGAAGGTGGTGTTAAGTTCAGAGCAAATAATGCATGGACGATCAATTGGGGTTCTTTGGCATTTCCGACGGGAACAGCTGTCCAAAACGGCCAAAACATTCAAACAGTTGGAGGTGTCTACAACGTAACTTTTAATTCAAATACGGGTGTATACGCATTCATCCCTACAGTCGATTTTCCTTCGGTAGGTATTCTCGGAAGTGCACTTGGCGGTTTTGATGTAGCTGATACAGACCTCACTACTGTCGACGGAATCAATTACTTTTTAACTTATACGCAGTTTACAGCAGGTCAAGTTAAATTTAGACTTGAAGATTCATGGGATACCAACTACGGAGGAACTACTTTCCCGAACGGAACAGCAACCATTAACGGTGTAAACATCAACGTACCGGCAGGTTTTTACAAAGTGTATTTCAACTTACAAACTGGCGAATATTCTTTTACATTCCCAAGTATAGGAATGATTGGGCCTGCAACTGGCGCTACAAATGGATTCGATGGACCCGACATTAATTTAAATACTGCAGATGGTGTCAATTATACCCTCTACAACTATCCATTTCTAGATGGAGATTTAAAATTCCGTCAGGATGATGCTTGGTCTTTAAATTGGGGTGCAGATACGTTCCCAGCAGGTACTGGTACACAAGACGGTCCAAATATTCCAGTAACAGAAAGCAACTACACCGTTAATTTCAACAGAATTACTGGTGCATACAGCTTCGATACTCCAATTCCTGCACTAGTTGTAGGTATCATAGGAACAGCCGTTTCTGAATCAGGATTTGATGGAGAAGATGTAAACCTAACAACTACAGACGGTGTTACTTATATTCTCGAAAACTACACGTTCACAAATGGCGAAGCTAAATTTCGTTTGGACGATGCTTGGGTAACTTCTTATGGAGGACCAAACTTTCCAAATGGTTTTGCACAAAATCCTGGAGTAAATATTCCAGTAACTGCGGGTGTTTATACAGTTAAGTTTTACTCGACCAATTTACAGTACGAGTTTATCGGAACGCCAACACATCCAACTGTAGGTATTCTTGGAACTGCAGTAAACGCAAACGGATTTTCGGGTCCAGACGTTAATTTAGTGACAACAGACGGTGAAACGTACACACTTTCTAATTATACATTCACAAACGGATTAGCTAAGTTCAGATTAAACGATGCTTGGGATGTAAACTGGGGTAGCACGCTGTTCCCAGAAGGTATTGGTAACCAAGGTGGCGATGACATTCCTGTGATTGCAGGAACGTATAATGTTACATTTACGCGTTCAACCGGAGCTTATCAATTTGCAGCGGTGGGCGAGTTTCCATCAATCGGACTTATCGGATCAGCTTTGGACGGAACACTAACCTCTGACACCGATTTAAATTTAACCACTACAAACGGTATCATTTACACACTTCCTGAAACAACTTTCCTTGAAGGAACTGTTAAGTTTAGACAAAACGATGCTTGGACAGTAAATTGGGGTGCAGCAGGTTTTCCAAATGGAATTGGTGTTCAAGATGGGGCTGATATTCCGGTACCAGCTGGAACATATTCAGTAACATTTAACCGACTTACTGGTGCTTACGACTTTGCCGGCGCAGGTTTTCCATTAATCGAATTATTGGGTGATGGTTTCATCAACTGGACAACTCCAGTAGCAATGACTACAACCAACGGTATTAACTATTCGTTATTAGCACGTAATTTTGTTGGTGGTCCGGTTAAATTCCGCGAAGGTGGAAACTGGAACGGTAACAATTGGGGAAGTGCAGATTTTCCAACAGGTACTGGTGTACAAGACGGAGCAGATATTCCAGTAATTGCTAATCGCTACAATGTAGATTTCAATAGATCAACAGGCGAATATGATTTTAAATTCGTTGAAATCGGCATCATCGGACCAGCAGTTGCGGGTTGGGATGGGCCTGATGGATTTTTAGCAACAACCGACGGTAT
>JAIXTU010000203.1 GCA_027483785.1 Flavobacterium sp. | reverse complement strand
CCCGACTTTGAGGTAATTATTTGTTCCGGTCCTATTTTTGTACAATATTACAGACGCTCCCAGACGCTCCGTAAAGTCTCCCGACTTTGAGGTAATTATTTGTTCGGGCCCTATTTTTGTACAATATTACAGACGCTCCACAAAGCCTCCTAACTTTGAGTTACTATGCCCAAGTTACATAAAACATTGCGGCTTTACAAAAACACCTGATTTTTTTCCTAAAGATCGGATTTTACAAAGAAGGATCGTTTATTTTATGCACGATCGTGCGCTAAGGATGGCAGCGGAAATCCTGCCACGAGCGGCTGTTGCCGAGTGGCAGATTATAGCGAACAGCCTGACCTGCCGAGGCGAATTTTAGATGAAGAAGCAACGTTGGCAGGGAGCGCCCCGATAAACTCAGGTATTCGCTCTTTAAAGCGCACGGAAACCACCGAACCTCACAGATTTTTTCGCAATTTAGCGCCGTTGAGGAAACCACAGAGCATATCAAGCCGCCCAAAAGTTGCACCAGTATTCGCGACAGGCTGCTTTGGATAAGTTTAGGCTCCAACGAAATGTGGGAACGGTAGGATAAACGATACGTTTAGTGCTGAAATGATCGAAATTGGAATACTTCAATCTTAATACTAAAGAGATACGTAAAGTGGTGAACTCTTCTAGCTTCTCCACAAAAAATCTTCCAACTTCGCCACATCCAACCATACAGTTTTCCAAACAATTTCACTAATAACTAACTGCCAAATAAGAGCTGCAGTTTTAAACGAGATTCAGTTTTGATAAATCTCAAAACGCAAGAATGGGTACAATCTGCAAATCGAAACCTTATGTAAAGCTTTCCTACAATTGTCGCTAACGGAGGTTCTTTTCTAGAAGTCTAAAATATTGATCCTCAGCATTGTAGAAATCCCAGTATTTGTCCTCGTTTTTCAGTAATTCAAAAGATTTAAAAGCGCTGTTTAATTGGTCGTGGATGGCACTTATATAATCATTCCAAGCTAAGTTTCTTCTAGTATTTTCGATAAATAAAATGGGGCTTGAATCTTCTGGAACCATGAAATCGTCCGAAAAATAAACAATACCGAAGGTTTTCAAATCGGCTTTTGCAACAAATTCAAGTGCTTTTCTAGTTGGATACTCAAAAGATAGTGCAGCTGTACTTTGGTGAAAGTCGGCTACATTATTCGCGTCGGAAGCGCAAGAAACCATAGTCTCAAATTCGTAAACTTCCATTAAAAGCGGAATAATGGCAGCATTTTTTTCTTGAAAATGAACAATATCAATGGGTATTGTTATTTCGAAATCTGCGGTAGTTATCAGGTAGCTAATTTGTTGTGGCATTTTGTTGCGTATGTATTCTCGGATATTGGTATAAGTTGTTGTTTATCTTGCTGTTAACCTTCGATTCTCGTGTACTTTCCGTCTATAAATTTATAAACGATTTCCAGCTTTTTTCCTTCTATATCGGTCGTTGTACGTTTGTCTTTTTTTCGCTTACCTCTTGATTTTACTTTTTTTTCATTTTCCACAGAACAATCGGTTTTTACATTCTTGACCGTAATCGTTCCAGAATCATCGAAAGTCACATCCGATTTATAGCACGTATTTCCGTTTGCTTTAGGCTGTCCCGAAATAAATCTATTAAAGTTAGTTCTTTTAAAATCGATCACTTCAAAGATTGCCGACTTTGTGTCTAGATTCCAAATTTCGTATTTCCCGATTTCGACACTTTCATCAATGTCGAACGTTCCTCCGTGTTGCGAGTTACTAAACGTACAATTGAAATAAAAAACAAGTTCCTTTCTTCCTATTCCGTCGACTTGTATTGAATCAACAATTTTTATGTCGCCGCATAAAGAAACCTTTGGATCAAATCCGAGCGCAGAAAATCTTGGTTTGAAATTAGTAAAAAAAATGGTGTCTTTAGTGTTGTTGTAAACGTATCTCCTTTCTTGTCCCAGACTTATTTGCGACACAGCCAAATTGGAGAGGCTTAAAAATAAGATTATTAAGTTGAGACAATTTTTCATGGTTTCATTTTTCTAGTTTTCAAAATATTCACTGTTTTAAACTTCTAGGTTGCCAATATGTTCCATTTTAACTTTTTCAGAGCAAGACGCCGCAAATCCTAGAATTATCAAAAGTGTAAATATTCGGAGCATACAATTCTTTGTATAATTTAAAAAGCATTGTTTTAAGTTAAAAAATCACGCAAAAACTCTGCCGTAAATCAATTTGGGTAATAAGCGGTAGCACACGGCATAGAAACATCTTTTCAATACCGCTAATTCAAACAAACTGATTTTTTGAAGTCCGAGCTTGTTGCCAGACAACGATCATTTTCCATTCTTTTTTTGGGGGTGCCGGCGCTTCTCCGAGATTGTGCACGGCTTCGCCAAACGGTCGCTGAACTTGTCGAAGCGCCGTCGCGCCATACGCTATATCTTTTTGGCGAAAAAAAATACTGGAAATTCCGTAACGCCAAAAAGGATGTCGCTGCTGTCGCTCACCCGGGATACGTGTTTAAAAAACGATGATGTAAATTGTATTAACGGGCTATAATTTAAACGTATTCGAAATTCTTTTTAATTGTTGTTGTAAGTTGTTATTTCAATTTAACCTTAAAGTCGTGAGACTTTGTGGAGGGCAGTTCATAAACCGGCGTTAAAGGCGATTATAACGTGTTCTTTATTCATCCATTTTCTTTGGAGATTTTTCAATACCTAAAACCGACTTAGCATTTAGCGAACTAACTACTTTTTTCCCTGTTTTTGATTCCAATTCTTTTAGAGCCACTTTAGCTACATTGCCGCCTTGTTGGGCAACTTTTTTGCTTTCATCGAAGTCTTTCGGATTTGTAGCTTGCGAAATATCCTTGGTAGAAGCCTCAGCAAGCATGTTTAAAATCAATTCAGTATTAGTCATGTTATCACGTAAGTTTTCTTTTTTCAATCCTTTGAAAACCTTGTATTCTTTGGTGGTTTTACCCGCCCAAGCTTTCGTGATTATATCGGTAAGCGTGGCAAATTGTTGCCCTTCTTTTAGTCCTTTGTTTTTCCATTCATCAGTTAGTTCTTTGCGAATTTCAATGCTTTTTAGACGCTGGTTTATCCAGTTTTCCGAATAGCCTAACTTTAAATATTGTTCCAAAGCACGATCAATACTCAATTCAGGATCTTGCATTTCATCTAAGCGTTCGCTGCCTACTTGCGCAAGCCACAGCTTAAAAGGCTCGGCTTTGTGAGACGGAATAGACTGGATAAGTCTAAATAGTTGTTCGGTCTCCACTACATCTGTTTTGTAATATTTACCATCCGCAGACAGCAATTTCAGTTGTCCGATTTTTTCGGACAACTGACTTCCTTCCTTTTTAAGTTTAGCCTTTAAGTCGCTCCAATATTTTCTCGGTCGGTCGGTGCCAGCCAATATTTCGATCACATCAATTACAGAAAAAAACCATTTTTCCTGATCGACATCCCACACGGTTCGTACCTGTTTGTCTTCAAATATTTGAATCGATTCTTTAGTAGTCATAATACTTTTTAATGGTTTGAATAAAAAAAAAGCTAAATTACACGAAAGGCTAATGCATCAGTAAATAGTTGCATTTACAAACAGTTGCGTGTATTTCACTAACACATTTTCGTCAATTAGTATTCGAAACAATACAAATAGCCGCTGCTTTTCATTGAAATCCAATGCTTCGAAAGCGACTAACTTGCTAGTAACCTGAAAAAAATCTTTGTCAGATTGCCTTAAATCAACAAATTGTGAAATCAAATAGCAAT
>JAIXTU010000194.1 GCA_027483785.1 Flavobacterium sp. | reverse complement strand
TAAGCCGGGTTGATTACGTTCATGTTATACATGTACTGCGTATAGTGCGGGTCTTGCTGCGCCCAAAAATCAGGCACAAGTGCAAAAAGCATCAAAGCAGCTAAACAGAGTTTCTTCATTTGCGAAATTTCTTAATTATAAAAGATGAATAGTTCAAAAAAATCATTTCTTTAAAATTTTTCTAGAATAAAATTGATTGTTGATTCTGTCATAAATAGTTACAATGTAAAACCCCGCATTTAAAGAAATATCATTAAAGGTTAAAATACCATCAATCGCGACATTCTCTTTTTTCATGATTGTTTTGCCATCGATTGAAACTATTTCAATATTATAATTTGTGTTTTCCGCTAAACCTGCAATTGAAAACGAGTTGTTTACAATAGGATTCGGGCTTATGAATATATTTTGTAGTGTTTTATCAAAATCGATATTCGATAGTAAAGAGTTAGTAAGAGCATTATTGGCATTTATTCTTCCAAAACCATAGTATTGGTCAAATCCAGGAGTGTCTTCACTAGCATTTCCGACGGCATCTTCCGAAGATTGTTCTAAAACTTCTCTAACTTCCGAAATGGTTAAAGTTGGTTTTACGGATAAGAGCAGTGAAATCAATCCGCTAACTTGGGGAGCTGCCTGTGAGGTGCCTCCGCGAGCAACGTTGTAGTTGGTATCGGAAAGATGACTTAATCCAAAAATGTAATTTCCCGGAGCCACAAAATCTATTTCAGGACCGAAATTGCTACCCGTATTTACATTTCCAATAAAAGCAATTGAGCGTGAATCATTAGAATCTGTAGATCCAACAGCAATTACATTTGAATATCGCGCAGGATATTGAATATTACTTGAATTTTGATTACCCACCGATGCAACGAAGGCAACGTTATTATTTGCGGCGTAAGTAACTGCTGCTTCTAATGCCGCGGACGGCGCATTGCCTCCTGCTGATAAGTTAATAACTTTAGCACCATTGTCAACAGCATAATAGATGCCATTGATCATATTACTATAAAAACCTAAATTATTATTATCTAAAACTTTACAAACTAGAACTTTTGAATTCCAATTCATACCTGCATAGCCAATTCCATTATTACCTTTTGCTAACGCAACTCCAGTTACATTAGTCCCATGGCCGTGATCATCCGTTGGGATAGCATCCATGTTTACAAAATCCGGTCCTGAAATCACTCTTCCGGCAAATTCAGGGTGATCCAACTTAAGCCCAGTATCCAAAACAGCTACGATAAGATTCGGATCACCTTGCGTAAGATCCCAAGCTAAGTCGGTGTCCATATCAGCATTAACGGTTGCCGGTGAAAAAGTAAAAGTGCCGTTATTCGAGTGATACCATTGTCGGCTTTGAAAAAGCGCATCGTTAGGAATTATCATCGAAGCTTCATGACCTTTGACAACGAAATTAGGTTCAACGAAATCAAATAAATTCGTTTTGAGGTATATTCTTACCAAAGACATAACATCAACATTTTGGTTAAAATGCAACAAATACGTTTTATTGCGTTTTTTGTTACCAATACGTTCAAAATGGCTTAAATCTAGGGAGTCGTTAATCCGTGTAAATTCTTCACTTAAATCTCTGAAGTTTCTTTCGGTAACTTCTATATCTTTTTTGAACTCTACGATAAGTTGATTTTTTGAAAATTCTTCTTCTTGAGAAAAAGAAAACTGAAATGCAAAAAGCAGGAAAATTGGAATTATTGTTTTCATTTGAATAAATTTTAAATTATCGTTTTAATGTAAAATGGGATCTGAATTGTCTGTTCTTATTGTTGTAAGCGAATTCTACAACAAACCAATAATCAGTCGACGGAAGTTCATTTCCATTAAAGGTTCCATCCCAACCCGTAGCGAAAGGAAAAATTTGAGTGATTAACTTTCCATATCTATCGTAGATGAAAATTTTCGATTCCCTTTGAAAAATCAAAGCGTTGATGTTCCAAAAATCATTAAATCCATCGCCGTTAGGTGTAAAGAACTTTGGATAATCTACTACTAAAATTTCGTCAAAGACTAAATCGTCGGAGCAACCATCGGCATCAATTATCCGAACAGTATGAAAGCCTGAAGTTACATTTTCAAAGATGTTCGACTCTTGAATTTCCCCAGAATCAAGTTGATAAAGAAAATTCCCAGGATTTAGAGCTATTGCAGTTATAGTTATGTTTTCGGAAAAAGGTTCGCTAACTTTAATTTCAAAATTTAGCAATACATTTTCTTTTATAGTAACTGTGATTGTTTGCGGAGCTGAACATTGTGTAGCGTTTGGAACAAAAGTGTAATTCCCACCGTTTACAAAATCGATTACCGAAGGCGACCAACTACCCGATATGCCGTTGGGAGAAACCGTAGACAGCTGAAAATCGGTTTGATTTTTACATAATTCCAAATCTTCGAAATCAGGCAATTGTTGAGGAACAATGGAAACATTTAACGTGAAATCTGGATAGCAGAAATTAGCAGAAGAATTGGCAGTAAAAGTATAAGTGCCAGAAGTTTGATTATCAATTTGTGCTGGCGACCAAGTTCCAGCAATGCCATTTAGCGAGGTTACAGGTAAAACCGGTGCAGTAGTTCCAGCACAAAAGGGTGCAATCGACTGAAAATTTAGCTCCACAATTGGCTTAACTGTTATCTGAATTTGCACATTTGTGTTTGTCACACACTGACCGGCGGCAGCTGTGAACATATAGACGCTCGATGCGGAGTTATTTACAACAGCCGGCGACCATGATCCTGTAATACCATTTACCGATGTTGTTGGCAATATTGGTGCAATTGAACCCGAGCAAAAAGACGGAATAGCTTCAAACACGGGCGTTATTGGCGTTTCTACGTTTATTGTAAGTTGAATATTTTCTGGAATAGTACATTGCCCGCTTGACGGAATAAAGGTATAAATGCCCGTTGCCGAATTGCTTACCGTTGGCGGCGACCATGAACCTACGATACCGTTCAATGATGTTGTTGGAAGTATTGGAGCAGCCGTTCCGAAACAAATGGAGTTGGTTATGTCAAACAATGGCGTCAGTAATGGCGTTACATCTACAGAAATTGTGACCAAATTAGTCGACGCACATTGACCCGTACTTGGTGTAAAAGTGTAGTTTCCAGATGAAATATTGCTGATAATCGGTGGCGACCATGTACCCGTGATTCCATTCAAAGACGTTGTTGGCAACGATGGAACTGGGCTATTTGCGCAGATAGACTGTGAAATAGGACTAAAAACAGGAACGATCGGTGCGTTTACAACAACTGTTATTTCAATCGGAATTACAGAACTACATTGTCCGGCAGCAGGCGTGAAAACATAAGTGCTTGTTGATAAATTATTTACAATTGATGGAAACCAAGTTCCCGTTATGCCATTTAATGAAGTTGTGGGAAGAACAGGTGCTACTGAACCTTCACAAATAGCGGGTAAATCGTTAAACGTTGGCACTATACCAGATTCAACAATTATGGTTAACTCAACCGGGCTTGTACTAACACATTGGCCTACCTCAGGGATAAATGTATAAGTTGCTGTTGTAAGATTACTAACGGTAGCCGGCAACCAAGAGCCTATAATTCCATTCAGCGAAGTGGTCTGAAGAACAGGTGGTGTTGAACCAATGCAAATAGGTGCTATCGGATTAAAAGTTGGCGTTACAGGTGTTGTAACTACATTTATTGTGACTTGTAAACTACTCGAAGACGCACAAGTACCAACATTCGGAGTAAATGTATATACGCCAGTTGACAAGCTACTAACTACCGCCGGCGACCATGTTCCTGCAATACCATTTAAAGACGTTGTTGGCAAAACTGGAGGCGTTGCTCCAAAACAGATAGTCGTTGGGATTGAAAATGCAGGATTTGATACGCCTGTAACTTCAATGGTTCCCGAAGTTGTAACGTTAGAACCCGTACAAGTTCCTATAGTTGTTATGGTAAAGTCGAATGTTGCTGCGTTTGTTAAAGCTATACCAGAAATCGTTAAAGTAGTTCCAGATACAGAGCCAAATACCCCGTTAGGTAAATTGGTTATGGAAGCATTAGTTGCAGAGCCGCCAAGCTCATATGTTATTGTTTCAATAATCTGATTCACACAAACCGTTTGATTTAGCGTTTGCGGAGCAGAAGTTAGCGTTAAAGTAGGTGGTCCTGAAAGAACTTGTATTTCACGAGATACGGAACAAGCATTTTGTCCCGCACTAGGCGTAAAAGTGTAGGTACCGCTAGCTGTATTACTAACAACACTAGGCAACCAAGTACCAACTATTCCGTTTAACGAAGTAGTAGGCAAGGCGGGAGAAGGCGTATTTTCGCAAAAGTTAGGTAGAATATTAAATGCAGGAGTAAAACAATCGACAATTGATATAAAAATTTGATTGTCGACATAGCATCCTGGTACGGAAGGCGTAAAAACATAACTTCCGCTACTGGTAGTATCAATGATATTTGGCGACCAAGTACCTTGTATACCTTGATTGGATGTTGTAGGTAAAGCAGGTGCAACCGAGCCATTAATTAGTTCAATTGGAGTATTGAAAGTAAGCGAAATAGCTGGTATGATTTGAATTGCCTTTTCTACAACATAACCACCCGAATTTGTAGTTACCGTTGCAGTCACAACAAATTCACCCGATGAAAAATACTGTCGACTCACAATTAAGCCATTAGCAAGATTGCTTCCTCCACTGGATTCATCACCAAAATTCCAACTAACAGCTAAAACGTTGGCAGTATCTTGAAGCGAGAATGTAATAACTTCAAACTGACAACTACTATCATTCAAAATTTGATTATTTCCACAAGTTAAAACAGTCGTTGATAGTGAAACAAAAGCAGCACATTGTCCTGAATTTGGGTTAAATGTATAATCAGCACTAGCCGTATTATTTACCGTTGCGGGTGTCCATGTTCCTTGAATACCATTTAATGAAGTTGTAGGTAAAGTAGGTGGAGTAGTTCCTGCGCAAAAGGATGGAATCGGATCAAAACTTGGAATGGTAATCGAGTTTACAACAATTTCCAACGATGCTGTATCAGCGCAAGAACCTGCGTTTGGCGTAAATGTATACGTGGTTGTTGCCAGGTTGTTCAGTACGGGTGCCCATGAGCCGGAAATGCCATTAAGGGAAGTTGTAGGTAGAGGATTTAATGTCTCTCCTGCGCAAATTGGCGCAATTGGATTAAATGTAGGAACTGAGGGTTGGAGTGTATAAATTTTCTGGGGAAGACCATATCTTACAGTTCCCAAAAATCCCGAAATCGGATTTAATTGCAACCCGCTTGCTGCTCCACTACTGTTTGGATTGTTAATTACCGCTAAAGGAGTAGAACTGATGTAAATTTTGTTATCAGGAGCTAACTGCATGGTTCCTGGAACTGTTAAAGTTGGTTCAGAACTAGAAATTTCAATGCCCGAGGCGCCTATAAGTGCAGCCGAAGCCAGCGAAACGTCGTACTGTAATATTCTAATAAAATTAGAAGCGTATAATTTAGATCCGTCTGGTGAAAACTCCAAGCCAGCAAAATCAGTTCCTGAAAATGGAAAGGAGTACGACCAAGAAATAACATTTGAAATAACACCTGTCTCATTATTAAAATCAAACAATTCTATTTTTCGTTCTGAAAAAGCAGAGTTGCCCATTGCCAACTTGGTTAACTGTTGATTTACTTTAATGTGTCCTCGACCATTTGTCTGAAACGACCCTATAGTGCTTTGAACTGCTGTTGTCGCAACGCCAGATTGCGTTATGGCAAATGCAAAAAAAGTGTTCCCAGGATTGTTGTGTGTAATCAACCAATAACCACAACCGCTTGCATTGGGTACCGCTTGTAATTTCTCTGAAGTAGTTGATAAAAGTGGAATGTTTTTCTGTGTGGCAACTACATCTCCCAAACCGCCATTCAATGTCATATCAACTACGCTGTAACACAAACCATTTGTACTATCTTCTTGGTCGATAGTGAAAATATAATAAATATTTGGCGTAAAAGGTCGTGGAACAATTACAGCCGCAGAAGTCGACGAATAGGGATTTGATACATTGGTAGCACCTGTATTACCGCCTAATAATCCGCTACCGTTAGGCATTACCTGATTGTTTGCATTCCAAACAGTAATACCATCAGTATAAAACAAGAGAGCACCCGTTTGCGCATCGGCGATAACAGCACTTCCCTCATTAGTTGCCAATTGACTGCCAGCTGCAGAGCTCGGCGGATTTGTGTTGAAATTGATGTTGCAATTCAAACCAAAATTCCAAATGTTATTTTGATTTTGTGCCAAAGATGAATAGCCCATCAATGAGATAACTAAACATATTAATACCTTATTCATAGCAAAATTGTCTTATGAAATTTTTTATAAATCGCAATATTTCTCGTTATCTGTTGATATACACCCAGCCCGTTTTGCTTTCGCCAGAATCTAAATCAATAAGATAAAAATAGGTTCCAGTAGGTAGGTCATGACCTTGATCACTCTGGCCATTCCATTGATCGATATAGTTGTTTGCACTAAAAACCTTTAATCCATACCTGTTAAACACTTCGAGTCGAGCAACGTTGAATTGGCTTAAATCAAAACTATCATTTGCTCCATCGCCATTAGGCGAAATCCCTTTCGGAATTTGTACATTACAAGACACCGTATTAACAGTTACCGGAATAGTTGTTTCACACAATCCGTTGGATATTTCAAGGAAGTATTCCCCAGAATTTTGAATTGTTATAGCGTTTGTTGTTCCTAAAGAAGTATTTGAATTGTTAAACCACTCGTACTGATAATTGGTAACCGGATCTTGTACACTTAGTTTATAAGAACCGCCCTCGCAGCCCTGAATCACCGTAGCTTCTTGCAAATTTTCGATAGTAATTTCAACAGTTATCGAATCGGCACATTGATCTTCATCTGGAGTAAAAATGTACTCAGCAGCTGCATTTATATTTATGGCACTAGGTGTCCAAATTCCCGAAATACCGTTGTTGGAAACGGATGGTAAACCTGGAACTTCGTTAGTAGTACTACAAATAGTGGTTTCAAAAGAAAAAGTTGGAATAACTGCTGGATTAACTGAAACTGTTAATGACGTTACTTCTGCACATTCATCCGTAGAAGGAGTGAATGTGTAGGTTCCGCTGCTAGTATTGCTAACAGTTGCTGGAAACCATGTTCCGGTGATGCCATTTGTGGAAATAGTGGGCAAAACAGGTGGTTGGTTTCCTGCGCAAAAAGGCGCCGGAGTGTTAAAGGTAGGAACAATAGCTTGTAAAACGGTTACAGCAAGCGTTACGCTAGAACTAGTTGTACATTGCCCCGGATTTACAGTAAAAACGTAGTTCGTGGTGCCCGAAACATTCGAATTAATTTGAGGTGGATTCCAGGTACCAGTGATGTTCGAGTTTGGAAAAATTGTTGGTAATTCAACAGCGGTAGAACCCTGACAAATTGTTCTTGGCGTTGCGCTAATTGCCGTAGCTGCGTTAACAGAAATACTCGCGGTAATTGTTTGGTTTACACAGCCATAACTAACCACAGCAGTTACCAAAAAGTTGCCGCTTGACAGATAAGAATGTTGTACATTAAATCCTGAAGCTGTATTTTGAACTCCAGAGGCGGGTTCTCCAAAATCCCAAGTTACGCCTGTAACACCTGTTGAATTTTGTAAAGTGAATGTTGAAGCAAAACCCAAACAATTTCCTGAGGAAACAATTGAATTTGCTGTAATTCCCGGCGGATTTGGATTTATTAAATTAACTAACTGCGGAAATGTTGAAATGGCTTGCCCTACTTGTCCTGGAATTGCATTAGCAACATAATTGCACGCTGCACCGCTTAAATTAGGGAAGTTAATTACAGAAACATCGGAGCTTGAGACATATATTTTATTATCGGGACCCAATTGCAAGTTTGATAAAGGGGAGAAACTGGGCAAAAAGGGTAGTTGAAAACTTGAACTTTCAATGGCCGCTCCATTTGCCGTGCTAACATCGAACTGCTTAATAAAAAGCGCACCGCAAACGTATAATTTTG
>JAIXTU010000286.1 GCA_027483785.1 Flavobacterium sp. | reverse complement strand
TCCCTTTGGAATATTTAATTTACTAAAGGCGCGAAAATCAAGCAAAGAAGCTGTTTTTTACTTGATTGGTATTGCACCCGAGTATCAGAATAAAGGAGTAACCGCCCTAATTATGTCTGAGTTTTATAGAACTGTCAGCAAAAAAGGCGTAAAACGCTGTATTCGAACTCCGGAATTAGCCGAAAATCAAGCCATTCATTTACTTTGGAGAAATTTCAACCCGAAAGTTATTGCACGAAGGAAAACGTTTTCACAGCTGCTCGAAAATTTGAACCAATAAACTTTAGTTTAAAATTCGACAGTTTAATTGAGATGAAATCCAAATTCTCGTAAACAAACTGTTACATTTTTAGAAATAAAACTACTAATGTTCTGTAAACCGAAATCGATGAACAAACACGTTTACAGCGACACGCTAAACAACCAAATTCGAATTTCTGCATTTGATCATTTTGCAGGAAGTACGCATTTCAATCAAATAGCTGCGAAATTCGTGGTTTCAGGAGCCGAAACGTACATCATCAACGGAAAGAAATTCCTCGTAAAACAAGGCGAGTACGTTATCGGGAACAACAACCAGTACAGCGAGGTACATATAAATCAACAAACCGTCGGACTCTGCATCGACATTGCTCCCGAAATTATTTCCGAAATAACCGACAGTATTTTCGACACAACCGACTTCAGAAACTTTATCCTATCCGATAAATTCCTGATCAACAAGTATAAAGCACAACACACCCATCTCGGACATCAATTAAACAAGCTCTCGCGAATGCTGCTGGTCGAAAATCAAAACAGCTTGCTCTCGCACGAACTGTTCTACAGCATCGGCGAAAGTATCGTCCGCGACCAATCACTCATTTTTGAACAATTTTCTAAGCTTCGTTACAAAAAACAACTGGTAAACGAAACCGTATTCCGCAATTTACTTACTGCGAAAACATTTATCGACGATAACTTCCTGAAAGTCATATCCATAACCGAGCTTACGCAATTAGCTTGCATGTCGAAATACGATTTCATCCGCCGTTTTAAATCCGCATTTCTGGTAACGCCGTTTCAATATCTAATCAAAAAACGACTCTTACACGCCAAAATACTCTTGTTGCAAGGCGAAAAGATAAGCCAAGTTGCGATAATAACCGGATTTGCCGATACTGCTGCCTTCAGCAAAGCCTTTAAAAATCAGTTTGGCTGCGCACCTTCACAAGTAAAAATTTAAATGAGAATAATTTGGGGGTTCCGGCGGGTCGTACCTCCGGCGCCGTCGGGCTATTCGCGGCAATTCAAGCACGCCGTATGGGTGTTTTTGCACGCCGCAAACCGGCTTCTGAGGTCGCCGTTTTCCAGCGGCAAAAACTACCCTCGGCGCACTTTCATTTCTGCTACTATCCCTAACCCGAAATTGTGCGCTAAAAAACGTGCTAACCTGAGCTCGATTTAAAAATTGAAGTCAGAAAACAGATAAATGGTTGATTACAAGGCAGATTTATTTTGGGATACTGTGGTATCGCAAAAAAATCTAACGAAGTAGGCAGCCTTTTAGCTGTTTAGCGTGGAAGTTGTTCATTTCCCTTGCTATTTGATTTCACAAGTTGTTCATGTCAAGCGTTCCGACAAAGATTTTTAATCGAACTCAGGTTGCTAAATCCCCATTTCGACCTGCAAACGGAAATACCAATTTCTGCGATCGGTACCGTCGGCAAAATCGAGGTCGTCGTAATTAATTTCGGCTTGCAATTTGAAGGCGTGTTCGCGTAAATACTTGGTAACGCCAAAGCTGTACTCTTTGGTGTTGGGCAAAAATGCTTTGATTTCGGAATCTATTTTTTGAATCGAATACCGACCAATCAGCTCGTAATCGTTAGGAAATAGATAACTTAACTGATAATCGAAACCGTTGCCAACAACAACGTAACGAATATCCGTAGCGTCGAGCGGATTTATAGTAATTGGCGTATCGGAGGTTGAACGCGACATATAGCTGCTCATCAACGAAAAGCCGTTGTATTTAAGCATCGCATCGAGCAAAACCGAGCGCATTGTACGTGGTGCAAACAAATCTTCACCCAACTGTCCTTGGGTTCGTTTAGCTAGATTGTTTTGCTGAAAAGCACCAGAAAGCAATAATTTGGGTTTGGCTTCGCGTACTAGATCGCCTTCAAAATTCGTTCCGTCGCGTTGAAAGGCACCGAATGGAAACAGCTCTACTTTACCGGTTAACGCCACACCATCATCGGAACCGTTGGTCACATTTCGACCTTCGCCCGTGGATAAAGCCGCTTTAAGGTTGTAGGACGGCTTTCCGAGTTTTTCGTTCAGGTAATGCGCTTGAAAACCGAAATCGCGATCGATGGTAAAACGCGCGTTATTGATCGTACGATCGGTAAGTTGGAGTGCACCGGATGAGTTGATGCGCTGTCGGTTTCCGGGAAGTTTAGTTTGTCCGAAGCTCAAACTCCACTTTGCAGACGGGCGATAAAAAATGACCGCATCGCGTATGATATTGATGTTTTCGCCTTCTTGCACCTCGCCAACATCGCCGGGCGCAAACGAAAGTTGTATCGCGTATAAAAATTTGGGACTACCCACATAGCCGTCGAATCGCAGGCGAAGACGTCGGATTTGCCCATCGTAGGCTGGCTTTTCATCTTCTTCGTCGAGATACGTAACGCGATTTTGCATCCGAAATCGAATGTTCATTTGAAACAAACTATCGGGCGAGGTAATACCAATTCCTTTTCCGAAAGAGTAATACGGAATTGTTGACAGCTTTAGGTCGTTGTTAGGCGTTTCGGGCTTTCGTTGGGCAAACGCCAATGCTGTGGCAAACGTTAAGCACGCAGTTACAAAAAATCTCATGCACAAAAATAGCTAAATAAAGATGCTTGCCACAAGCTTATAAAACGGAAATTGTTGGAGCACAAACGGCTTTTTGGCATTGTATTTTTGGGAAATGACATTTGCGGTAAGGACAGCAGCGAAAAACCTTGGAGCTTGTTTTTACAACTGACGGCAGTGGCAACGCGACCTGCGAAGCGCTTGCAAACGCCAGACCGTTGCAAAACAAGCGAACAAGTTTGTAGCGTATG
>JAIXTU010000260.1 GCA_027483785.1 Flavobacterium sp. | reverse complement strand
GCAATAGCGACACGCTGACGCTGACCGCCCGAAAGCTGATTGGGTTGATGATCCATCCGATCGCCGAGATTCACTTGTTCCAACACTTCTTTGGCTCGAGCGCTGCGTTCGGCTTTTCCGTAACCGGCGTAAATCATCGGAAGCGCTACATTATCCAATGCTGTAGTTCGCGGCAGCAAGTTAAAAGTTTGAAATACGAAACCAATTTCTTTATTGCGTATCTCCGCTAATTCGTCGTCGCGCATCTTGCTCACGTCTTGTCCGTTCAAAATGTACGAACCCGATGTGGGCGTATCAAGACAACCCAATAAGTTCATCAAGGTCGATTTCCCGGAACCCGACGGACCCATTAGCGCCACGTATTCACCCTGATTTATCGTTAAATCGATTCCTTTTAAAACACGTATCGTTTCTGCGCCCAGCGCAAAATCGCGTTTAATCGACTTGAGTTTAATTAATTCTTTCAAAATCTCTTTTTAGGGTAAGTAGCAAAATAGCATGAGTTGTTACAGTTTGTCTGCGTGCTAATTGCGTAACAGTTGTTTCGAATCGCATAAGGCTAGCTGTATCGCAGCAAGATACCTTTACTAAATAAAATAAACAAGTTATGAAAAAATTTATCGTAGGATTTTTGGCCGTGCTCGCCATCACTTTAGGAAGTTGCAAAAGCAATACCGAAAAAGAGGCTGAAATAGCCGTTAAAGAATATGAAGATTACGCCGATTCGATCTCGAAATTAAGTTTCGAAAATATCAAAACGAACTGGAAAACCATCGAAAACGAATTTGCAGCCAAAGGAAGTCGCGTTGACAGCACTTTAATTACCCACGAAAATCGCGTTGAAGCCACCGACCGTATCAATGTTGCCAAATCTAAATACAATGAAATTTTGGCCGAAATCGAAGCCGATTTAGATGAAATAGCAAACCCAACCGAAGGCAAAACAAATCGCAGCAAATTGCTACGCGAAGCGTATTTCAAAAATGCTAACGTGGGCGAAAACCTCGATTTCTCTTGGATAAACAAAGACAATATTTTAAGTGCTTATCAAAATTTTGTTGCTGAATTCGACAGAAATAAAAATACCTACAGCCGTGAAGATTTCGATAAAATAGAAATGATGTACGAAGCGCTAGACACCCAAAAAAATCAGGTGGAAAAAGAAGGATTATCTTCGGAAGACAACCGGAAAATTGCTGCCTTGAAGTTAAAATTTGGACCTACTTTCAAATGGGAACGCATGGGAGCTAAATCCGACGAAAACGCCGACGCCAAGGAATAAAGCGAGACAACCACTACCCTACTCTCGATCGTAAACTCAGTTTTTGAAGGTACGTTTGCTTTACATCACTGTATCGAAAAAGAACGGCGGACGAATTACAAAATGTTCTTTGTGCGGTCGAGGTTCAAAAAATAAAATTCCCCAACGAAACGTGTCGATAGACAAGCTTACGTTGGGGTTTTTGCGTATAAATTCCCAAGCGCGTTGCATGTTGGCGCTGTAGTAAATATCGTCGAAAATCCAAACCGATTTAGGATGCGCGGTTGGCAACAGCGTATTGAAATACGAAATCGTGGGTTCGTATTGGTGGTTGCCGTCGAAGAAAATCAAATCGAATTTGTGGTCGTTTATCGTGGGAAGAATCGCCTCGAAGGTTCCATTTGTAAACTGAATTCGATCCGAATAATCGGCAAGTAAATCTTTCGCTACGGCTTGGGTATTCGCGCAACCTTCGATGGTTTGAATACGCACATTTGCTGCTACCAAAGCTACCGTGGCTTTTCCGACAGAAGTTCCGATTTCCAAGGCATTTTCGATGTTAAAATAGCGCGCCAATCGGTACAACACTTGCTGACGGTACGGCGTAATTCCAGCAACGGCGGCCATATCGCACACACGTCGCTGTTTCGGATGCATCGTTTTCGACTTTGCGCCGTGATCGGTAACACGAATAAGTTGTTTATTGGCAGCTAATTGGCGGTTGGCGTCGGCTAAGGTTTGGTATGCTTGGTACGGCGCGCGATCGTTCAAACAATTTTCAACAAACTGATACACAAAAGGCGAATGCACGCCATGCCGATTCTTTGATCGAAGTAAAAATTGCAGGTATGCTTTGATTTGAAAAATCATGCCGCGAAGGTAAGGAAACATGAGCGCAAAGGCAGCATCGTGTTACGCGCTTGGTCGGCTTAAAGTAACAACCTTCCCATCAGGAGCTACTAACTTTAGTTCTTTTTTTCCAGCAAATTGCATTCGAAACGTGCCATTTAACGACTGTAAAATTGAATTTTGAATTTCAACAATAATGGCTAAATGTCCAGACTTTAGCTCCCAAGTGAAACTAGCTTTCATTTTTAGATCTATATCTTTAATGATTCCCGTATGATCCGGCTGAAACGTAATAAGGATTTCATCTTTCAATCCGGAGGTTACATTTCTGAAAATATTGCCTGAAACATGCTCCGTTTGGGCAACATTCTCAAACTTCCACACACCCAAAAGCTTCTTTTCTTTGGAAGTTTCCGGCGAAACAAGCAGGCTCAAAGCCATACAACAAACCAACAGATATTTCATATTTTTAATGATATTTTCAGCGCATTCATTTCCAAATTTACGTCAATTATTGTTCCCACTGGTACACCAATTCTTCCTGATTTCGCGGATGCTTTTGTACGGTAAGTTGAAAGCTGTTTTAGTTGGGCGGCAAACCGGCTGTACGTTTCAAGTTTGCAAACAAACCGCTGCTCAAAGCACCAAACGGCAAGAGCTCTCGTTGTCGCTTTGCCGTTTAGGTTTTCGCGGCGCTTTTTATTGCAAAGCTTTCCACTGCCATCCGGGCCGCGGGGTATCGTTACCAAAAAATCAATTGATATACACAACCGATTTCAAGACGGTAGTGCTCCCTAAATTCTTAACGACCTCAACACCATATGCAGTATTGGAAAACAGCTCATATGTAAGCATAGTAGTCTTTTTTTGCAGTGATTCATCGTGAAACTGCATATGTCGATGCGTATACACTTGCATCCTAACATTTAATCGATTTTTGTGGTTTTTTTTAGGATAGGATGCGGAGCGGGGGAAGCTGTAGTTGTAATTATTCCCAATTATTTATTTCTTTAAATCTATTGTATTCTTCTCGATTTTGCATAAAAAAAAGCATAAAATCATCTAAGTTAATTCTTGTTTTCAAATGTCCCATATCTTCTCTCATCATTTTCATTAATTCAAAATATGTTTTGAAATGATCTACGGATCCTTGGTTATTCAACTGGAGTAACCATTCTGTAAACTTCTTAAAAATTTTATCTGGAGCATAAATAAACATTTCTTTTTTCGTAGATAATAATCTAGTTAAAAGCTCTTTATCTGATATTTTCCTTCCAAGTTTTTCAGAATTTGATATATCAAACAGTAAATAAATAAGCTCCGAATACATTTTGTATTTTCTTTCGGCTAATTGATTTTCAATGTTTTTTATTTTGTCTTTCTGAAATTGAACTCTCCAAATTAAATACGAACTTAGTGCTGTCATAATCAACAAGAGAATTTCTTTGATAGGTAGATTTTTCATTTATTATTTTTGAGAGTGCGATTTGGAACAATTAGAGCTAACTAGTTACAGCTATACAAGTGGCGATTTAGAACTACAAAATTTTAAACCTGAACGAAAGTTTGTTTGGAAAAATGAACTTCATTTAACCTCCAATTTCCTATTTTGTACTGTTGTCCTCTTGTAAATTCAGTTTTTTGTTGTTAGATTTCGCAAAAAGTCATTTAAAATTTCAGGAGTTGAAGCGTAGTTTGTAAATACGCTTAGTGCTCTTTTATGATTAAGTACACCATCAAATGAATAATTAATTTTAGTTTTTAAATAATGTTGCTCATTCTTTGAGTCATTTATTATTAGTTGCAATATTGTTATTAAAAACTCTAATTGATATTTACCTCTGAAAACTAATTTTGAATCACAATTTTGAAATTCACTTAATTTATTGTGAAGAGTTTCCTCATCAATTTCTGTAGATTCTGGGAAGATTTGTCTTATCTTTTCTATATCGTAGTCTCCACTAATAGACTGTAGTGAAATGTTGAATAATCCTTTTGGTAATTTATCATCTAATTTAACTCCAGTTTGTTTTCCTGTTTGATTTCTGATTTCTATTAAGCAAGCATACCAAGAGTTAAAAAGAGTTACAGAAGAATTAAACTCTTTAAATCTATCATTGAATAATGAAATACTTACCTCAAAATTTGTGTCGTTTTTTGAAAATTGCAAATCGTGAATCAGTATCTGTTCAAATACATTTTGATTTACATACATATTTTCAATAGAGTAACAAGGCGTTTCGAATATGATATCCTTCTCACTTTGACGTGGGTTATTAAAGTCTCTATCAATAAAAAAAGCTTTGGTATACTTGTTATAAACCTCTTGGTTTGATATTAGTTCGTACTCTTTCAAAACTTTGTCTCTACCTCCACAATTAATTGGGTATATCTCATTTGTATAGTTTTTTATGCGAGGAACATAATAGGGATTATCATTACCCTCAAAGAAGCAAAATAAATGGTTGTTATACGTTTTTGTTGAAAGAGCAAATTCTTGGTATGCAACCGTAGCTTTTTCCTTACTTTGCCTTAATAGTT
>JAIXTU010000275.1 GCA_027483785.1 Flavobacterium sp. | reverse complement strand
AGTTCGCGTTTTTTTAAGGCATTACGTAAAGAATACTGCCTATAACATAGTGAATATCAACTTTTCCTCTAAATAAGAAAAAACTTAAATTGTTGAATTTTAGTTTGTTATATTTTTTATTTTGTACTTTTTTTTAGAAAATGAAAACATCCGTAATAAATGCCCTAAAAAACTTCGTTCAAGTTAATGAAGAGGAAGCTTATGCATTTTTGGATATACTTAAAGAAAAGAAACTAAAACGAAAAGAACAGCTCATTCGCGAAGGTGATATTTGCGATTTTGCTGTTTTCATTTACAGCGGCTGCTTGCGCTATTACTACATTCAAAATGGAGAAGATTGTACGGGCCAGTTTTTTTTTGAAAATGGTTGGTATTCGGATTACGAAAGTTTTCTTAGTGGAAAGCCATCGATTCAAAATATTGAAGCCTTAGAAGATTGTATCTTGTACTCATTTACTCGAAAAGATTTGGAGAGTTTGTATAAAAAGTTTCCCGTTTATGAGCGTTTTGGCCGTTTAATGGCTGAGCGAGCCGTTTTAGGGCTTATGAAAAAAAATGAGATGTTGTTGATCTACACGCACGAAGAACGCTATCTTCAATTAATTACAGAACGACCTAAAGTTGTTGAACGCGTTTCGCTCAAATACATTGCTTCTTACCTTGGAATGAAACCCGAAAGCTTAAGTCGAATTCGGACTCGCCTATTGAACAAACTGTAAATCAATTCGTTAATTATCGAGTTACCATTACTTATAAATTGATGTAAACACTCTGAAAATTCCTCACACATAGGGAAGTTTTTATAATTTCAAGTATTCTGTGAATAATCATTTAATACTTTTATTCGAAAATTTCAATTGAATGAATACAAGCGTACTAGATACTTTCAATGAATTTAACGAGTATTACATAGCTACTAACGGGGTCATTCGAACAAAGCACACCGACATCAATGTTTACAAGTTAACCGATGTGGGTGCTGATGTTATCAAAAAAATGAACCCTTTTAAAATGAATTTCTTTCATTTGCCCTTACACCGCAGTTTAAATACAGATATTCTACTTTTTGGAAATAAACTCATTTCAGAAGATTACACACAAGTTGTCTTTAAACCCGGACAGATTGTTTCTTGGGAAAAAAAAGCCGATTGGGAAGGTTATGTCATCGACGTTAAAGAGCGTTTTCTCGATTTTACTATCGCAAATGCTTCAACAATCGATTACAGTTTTTTGTATAATGAACAACCTATTCACATAAATCTCACAAAATCTGATTTTCAATTTTTGAGTCAGATTTACGAAATGATTTACAAAGAGTATCAAACCTTAAATACCGAGAGCATTGTAACGATTAAAAATTTACTCAACGTTTTATTCGTGCAACTACGTCGTTTAAACGAAAATCCTTCAAAAACGCATGTTTTGCAATTAGTGCAACCTATTGATTTAACGTATTTTGAATTTGCCTCAAATTATAGAAGTATGGTTATTAGAGATTACATGAAATCAAAGTCGGTAACTTTTTATGCCGATAAACTTAATATAACTGCTGAGTTTTTAAACAAGTGTGTCAAAAAAACCTACCAGAAAACCGCAAAAGATGTCATTAACGACGTTTTAATGCTTCATATTAAAACCTTACTTCTGCAAACCAGTATTCAAATAAAAGATTTAGCTTACGAACTAAACTTCGACGATTACAGTCATTTCGTGAAATTTTTTAAATCGCAAACTGGAATATCACCAGCAGATTTTAGATTGAAAAATTCGGTTTAGTTTCATGTTACTTGACCAAGTAAAGTAAATTTCGCTGGTTTCTCGGCAAATAACTTCAGATTTTCTTTAGCTTCTAAACAATTGACTTACAATTACTAGATCGAAAAGCAGAAAATCTATGCTTCCTTTTTCTACCAAATAATCCTACTTTTTTACCAATCGCAAGCATTTTGCTGCCGCTACTTTTGGCTCTATAATTTTCATACTTCAATCTATGAATGAGTCAAAATCAATTAAAGTACCCGTTTCCTCTCTCAGTTTTAGACTAGTTGTTCTTTGTGGGAGTCCGATGCACTTCGCTCAATTCTCTAAAAAATTTAAAAGTTCAGTATTCGAATCTCTTAACCCAAATCAATTTTTAGGGAGAAACGTCGAGGTAGTTTTGCCCTGTTACAACATTATAAAATTCACAACATGAAAAACATTTTAATTTTAGCTTTATTGATCGTCGGATTAAAAAGCTATGCACAATTAGGAACCATTAGAGGTAAAATCGTCGATAAACAGTCGGAAACCCCAATTGAAGGAGCCACAATTGAAGTTTTGGAACAAGATGGAAAATCGACCTCGAGTGCAGCCGATGGAACATTTACCCTAACCGAGGTTCCGCTTGGTCGCGTTTCTGTTCGAATCAGTTTCCTAGGATTTGAAAGTACCGTAGTTTCTGAATTGGAAATTACTTCCGGAAAAAACGTCATTTTGAATATTGGTCTTACTGAAACGTACAATAAACTTGAAGAAGTTGTGATCTCTTCAGGCAATCGAAGCAAGGCAAAAGCCCTAAATACAATGGCAGCAGTCTCGGCGCGGCAATTTACCACCGAAGAAGTTAACCGCTACGCCGGCGGACGAAGTGATGTGTCGCGATTAGCTTCAAATTTTGCAGGCGTTTCAAATGCAGACGATAGCAGAAACGATATCGTTATTCGAGGAAATTCGCCTTCAGGTTTGCTTTGGAGAATTGAAGGCGTGCCAGTTCCAAGCCCGAATCATTTTTCTACACTTGGAACTACAGGAAGTCCGGTTTCAGCACTTAACCCAAACGTACTAGCAAATTCCGATTTTATAACGTCGGCTTTTCCTGCCGAATACGGAAATGCAATTGGCGGCGTTTTTGACCTTGGTTTTAGAAAAGGAAACAAAGACGAATACGAATTTATGGCCGGTTTAGCAGCTTTTCCAGGCGCTGAGTTTGTTGCCGAAGGACCTTTACTTCGAAAAAATGGAGGTTCGTTTCTTGTAGCAGCTCGTTACGGTATTGCCGGATCTTTAGGACTGGCAGGAACCGCCGCACAGCCTAATTACAATGATGTTTCGTTCAACATCGATTTTGGAAAATCAAAATTTGGTAATTTTTCCATTTTTGGAATTAGCGGAAATTCGGATATTGAATTTTTAGGTCGCGACATAGACAAAGACGATTTATTTGCCGCCGAAGATACCGATTCAAAAGTTACATCTAGCTTTTACTCTTTTGGATTGAAACATGTTTTAGATATCGGGAGTAAATCGTATCTGAAAACCATTGTGAGCACTTCCTCGTCAGCCGAAACTTATAAAGAAAACCGTTACTTCGATTTTCAAACACCAAATCAAAATATTTTACTATACACAGACACTGATAATCAAGAAGATCGGTTTACCATTTCAACTTTGTTTAATTCGAAGATAAATAGAAAATTAACCCTAAGAACAGGAGCTCTTTACGAAGCTTTTTCGCTCGATGCGAATTTAAGAGATCGCGAAGAACAATCCGATGCAGACGGTGATGGTTACCCAGATCTGAACACTTTTCTAAACACAAACGGATCGTATTCAGTATTTCAACCTTATTTACAAACACAATACCGATTAACAGAAAAATTAACGTTAAACTCGGGAATTCACGGACAATATTTCTCTGTAAACGAGCAGTTTGTGATTGAACCCCGCGCGGCATTAACCTATGCGATAAATCCTAAAAATTCAATTAGTGTGGGTTACGGATTACATCACCAAAATATTGCAGCACCTTTATTGTTTCTAGAAGAAAATGTGTCGGGAACTTTGGTTCAAACTAATCGGGATTTGGATTTAGTTCAGAGTCAGCATTTTGTGGTAGGCTACGATGTCCGTTTAGCCGATAAATGGCGCGCAAAAGCCGAAATTTATTACCAAGCGATCGACAATGCTGCTGTAGAACGAAATCCGACAAGCTACTCGTCTTTAACTGAAGGTGCCGACTTTGTTTTCTCGCGCGATAAAACGTCTTTAGTGAGCAACGGTAAAGGTAGCAATAGAGGTTTAGAATTAACCTTGGAGAAATTTTTTAGCAAAGGTTACCACGGCTTAATAACAGGTTCTTTCTTTGACAGCAAATACGAAGGCAGCGACGGTATTGAAAGAGATTCGCCTTTTAATAACAGGTACGTTGTTAACATTTTAGGAGGCAAAGAGTTTGTGATTGGAAAGGCGAAAAAGAACATTTTCTCGATAAATAGCAAACTAACAACAGCTGGCGGACGCTTCTACACGCCTGTTGATTTGGCAGCTTCGAACGCAGCGGGTTATCAAATTGAAGACGAAACACGTGCTTTTAGCAAGCAGTACGATGCGTATTTCCGATTAGATGTAAAATTCGGATTTAAACTAAACAGCAAAAGTAAAAAGCGCTCACATCAATTCTACATTGATTTCCAGAATGTTACCAACAATAAAAACATTTTCGCAGATCGTTACAACCGCTTAACGCAGAGTGTTAATCGAGTCGATCAAATTGGCTTTCAACCCGATTTTGGATACCGATTTCAATTTTAATTTCATTCATTTTTTGTTTAGT
>JAIXTU010000044.1 GCA_027483785.1 Flavobacterium sp. | reverse complement strand
TGGTCTATATCAGAATTGAGAAAGAAATAGAGTTTGATAAGTTAACATATTCAACCGTTGAAAAACCTAAAATTCTGAATCCTTCTAAGCAATTTGGTCACTTTTTTAATGCCTACACCCAAGCAATCAACAAGAAATTTAGAAGAACGGGCTCTCTTTTTGAAAAACGATTTGCACGTCAATTAGTTTCTTCAAATAGCTATTTGAAAAACTTAATTTGCTATATTCACTTTAATCCTGTTAAGCACGGCTTTGTAAGTAAAATGAGTTTATATCACTGGTCTTCTTTTAACGACATTATTTCTACAGAACAAACCACGTTAAAAAGAGACGATATTATAAAAATATTCGGTGGAAAAGAACATTTTCTTTCGTATCACATGCAACAGCAAAATTGGAATGCCTTAAACGTCTCAATTTTAGAATAATTTTCGAGCTATTTTGAGTTTAATAATTTAATACTTTTGAATTCTACCAAATGAATAATAATCACTCAGACGACCAATTAGGAAGAGCGCGAGTTAAATCTTCGCCCGAACTCGAGGCCTACTACAAAGTACTTGAAGGCTTGGGTGCTGGTGCTTTATGGACCGTTGCCAACGACATTGAACCTTGGGAACCCCGCTCCTACTCCGTTCCTATGTTATGGAAATACGAGGAACTTCGCGATCTAGCTTTAAAAAGTGCCGAATTGGTTACACCCGAACAAGCAGGTCGACGCGTAGTTTATCTCGTAAACGACAATCGAAAAGCGGTAAGTGCAGCTGTTGGTTGGTTATACACTGGAATACAAGTTACGAAACCGGGAGAAAGTACTTCGGCACACCGCCACAAAGCTTCGGCGCTGCGTTTCATTATGGAAGGAAAAGGCGGCTACACGGTTGTCGACGGACATAAAATAACCTTTGAAGTAAACGATTTTGTAATCACTCCAAACAGCACATGGCACGAACACGGCGTTGCCGAAGATGGCGAAACCTGTGTTTGGCAAGATGGCTTAGATATTCCGCTGGTAAATGCACTAGAAGCGAATGATTATGCAGTTTACGACGGAAAACAAGAATTAAAGTATCCTGTTAATTATTCCGTTTTAAATTATGGAAATTCAGGACTTTATCCTACACATGAAAATTGGAATAAGTCATATTCCCCGTTATTTAAATTTGAATGGAAAATGGTTTATCCAGCTTTAGTCGAGGCAGCAAAAGTTAATCCGATTGATGCGTACGACGGTGTAAAAATGCGTTACAGCAACCCGATTACAGGTGGACACGTCATGCAAACCATGGGCGCTTCCATGCAATTACTGCCGGCTGGATTTTCAGGAAAGCGTCACCGACACACAGGTTCCTTTGTTTATCAAGTAGCGAAAGGCTCCGGGTACTCGATTATCGCCGGAAAGCGTTTTGATTGGAAAACCCGCGATATATTTTGCGTGCCGTCTTGGGCGTGGCACGAGCATCACAATGCATCGGAAATTGAAGATGCTTGTTTATTCTCATTCAACGATTTACCAGTTATCGAATCACTAGGTTTGTATCAAGAACAAGCCGATTAAAAAATACATTATGAAATTAAATAGTTTTCTTTTTCACGAACGTGAAACCTTGGGCGTTGTTTTGGGCGATTTTGTGGTTAACACACGCCTTTTAAAAGCACATTATCCCGAAATTCCCGTGACGATGCTTCAATTAATCGATGGCGGACAAGCAACGAAAGATCAGCTACAATTGCGAATTAATCGCTTGAAGGAAGGCGAATTTGTTCAGGTAAGTCATAAACTTTCTGAAATCCAGTTATTGGCACCAATTCCAAAACCAAGGAAGAATATTTTTGGTATCGGATTAAATTACACCGAACACGTAGCAGAAAGTGCGCGAACACTCGATACTTCAAACGAATTGCCGCAACAGCCCGTCATTTTTTCTAAACCACCAACGACAGTTACTGCACATCAAACCGCAGTTCTATTAAATCGAAAAATAACGAATCAGCTTGACTGGGAAGTCGAATTAGCGGTTGTTATCGGTACAGGTGGTAAGAACATTAGCAAAGAAACTGCGCATAATCACATTTTTGGATACACAATTATTAACGATATTTCAGCACGCGATTGCCGACGCGCCGGACAATGGATTGTTTCCAAAGGTCAAGACACTTTTGCGCCGATGGGCCCCGCCCTACTCACTGCTGATGAAATTTCAGACCCACAGGATCTAGAATTACGACTTACCGTAAACGGCATTGAAAAACAAAATAGCAATACCAAGTTTATGCTTTTCAGTATTGCCGATTTAATATCAGATTTAAGTACCGTTTTTACTTTGGAGCCTGGCGACATTATTGCAACAGGAACTCCCGCTGGTGTTGGTGCCGGACGGAATCCGCAGGAATGGCTGAAAGACGGCGACCTTATCGAAGCCAGCGTGGAACGATTGGGAACTCTTGTAAATCACGTAAAAGAAATTTAATGACTTCAGAAAAAACATACCGTATTGGACAGATTGTACCATCGTCGAACGTAACGATGGAAACCGAAATCCCTGCTATTTTTCGAGCTAGAGAAAGCATTTTACCCGAACGCTTTACGTTTCATTCAAGTAGAATGCGCATGAAAAAAGTTACCAAAGAGGAACTAGAAGCCATGGATGCCATGAGCTTGAAATGTGCGGTCGAATTATCAGATGCACGAGTAGACGTAATGGGTTATGCCTGTTTAGTGGCTATTATGAGTATGGGAAATGGTTATCATTGCGTTTCCGAAAAGAATCTACATGCCGAAACTGTTGCCAATGGTGCTCCTACTCCAATAATTACGAGCGCAGGCGCATTGGTTAGCGGATTACAAACCTTGAAAGCCAAAAAAATCA
Source organism: Flavobacterium sp. (assembly GCA_027483785.1). Classification (GTDB taxonomy): domain Bacteria; phylum Bacteroidota; class Bacteroidia; order Flavobacteriales; family Flavobacteriaceae; genus Flavobacterium. The sequence goes on along the minus strand of JAIXTU010000044.1, from coordinate 2,935 downwards.
GTATCATCACGCCGTACATGCGCCCTTTAACCGATTTAGTAGTTGGTTATTTAGAACATCAAGGATTTACCGTAATCGATTCCATTGCTTTGGAGATTCCCGATAATTTGGAAGTTGCCGCGCAAAATCCCATGAATTTAATGGAAATATCCGAACGTTTAAATATCGCTGGAGCCGATTTGGTGGTAGCATCTGCCTGTGTGCAAATGCCTTCTCTAGCTGCTATCGATCCGCTACAGCAAAAACTCGGATTGCCCGTTACCAGCGCTGCGGTTTCAACTACCTACGAAATGATGAAAGCACTCGGAATTGAACGAAAATCAACTTTAGGAGGCGAACTTCTTTCCGGAAAGTACTAAATTATTCGCAATACAATAACATTCGCGTAAAGCACATTTCATAAGAGCTGCCGAACTTTACTAAAAAGATTAGCTGCTATGAATACATTGACTTACGCCGAATTAAATTCTGATTTAGAAAACATCATCGCCATAAACAACAGCGACGATTACGATGATAATTTGTTTGATTTCGACTTCGACTACGATCCAAACGACATGTACTTCGAATTAATGGATCAACCAAATCCATAATTTCATTTCAAGTTGTAAGCTAGAAGTCGGTTTATTCTATTTTCTAAGAAATTTCTTCTTAAAATTGTTTACTATTGCTTCAAATTGAAGTACATAGTCATGCGTATTCTCTGTCTCACGTTAATTGCGCTAACACAAATATGCTTTTCTCAAGAAATTGAAAGCAGTACACCGCCTTTAAAGAAAATCGACAGTTTAAAAGCGGTGTTGCGACAAGCAAGGAATTCCAAAAACGACCGACTCGCGTATTTTTTGGCCGAAGACTATCGCTACATAAACGCCGATAGTGCTTCACATTACGCACTTCTGGCAGAAAAATGGGCTGGAAAAAATCCAAAAAAGCGCAGTAAGATTTATCAACTATTGGCAAGCATTAAACGTATTTCTGCCGATTATACTAGCTCAGAGAACTACTTCAAACGCGCTATCGAGCAGGCGAAAATCGCCAAGGATGTTCCTCAGGAAATTGCCGTACTAAACGATTACGGCATCATGCTCGAAAATAGGAGTCAGTACACCGATGCGCTCGATTTATACGTACAAGCCTTGCGACTCAGCGAAAAGCAAAGCGATTTAATCGGAGCAGCAAATGCGCAACTAAACATCGGATTTGTATATTTGAGTCAGGATGAAATCGACGAAGCGTACAATTGGTTTAAAAAGTCGCTCGCCAACAGCATAAAAGCCAAGTATAAAAAGGGCGAAGCTTGGAACTACAGCAATATTGCTATCGTGCTAGACCGAAAAGGACAATACGAAGAATCGCGAAAATACTACTGGAAAGGCGCGGCCTTCATCGATAAGGAAAAAAATAAACGCGAGTATTCACGGATTTACTTCAATGTGGCCAACACTTACAAATCTGAGCGTCGCCATAAAGAAGCCACCTTCTATTTTATGAAATCACTCGAATTAAAACGCTTGTTTAACGATCCGTTTGATTTAGCATCGACCTTAGCAAAGTTGAGCGTTTCATGCCGACAAACCGGAGATTACAGCAAAGCTATTGCCTTCGCCGAAGAATCGCTTGTCATGGCACGAAAAGCTGAATCGGCCGATTTGGAAATCAGTTCGTTAATGGCACTTTCCGAAGCGTACGAAGCTGTGAGCGATTTCGAGAAAGCACTTTCGTACGAAAAGCAAGTTCCGGATTTAATGGATGATTTGTACAATGAGGAAAAGCTCGAAAAGCGTACAGAAATGATTGAAAAGTACGAGTCGGAAAAGAAAGCCCAGGAAAACAAATTACTGAAGCAAAAAGGCGACTTAGCCACGGCTACGCTCCACAAAAAAAATCTAACGATCGTAACATTTTCCCTAGTTATTGCCTTGGTGCTGGTTGTCCTTTTATCGGTGTATCTCCAATCGCACAAGAAAGGGAAACTAAATGCCTTACTTGTACAGCAGAAAGCAGAGATTGAAACTAAAAATTCGTTGCTGGAAGAAGCTGTTTTCGAGAAAAATAATCTGATGAATATCGTTGCGCATGATTTGCGAGCACCTCTCGATAAGGTAAAAGGCTTAAGCGATTTGCTGCGAGATGCCGACACCGATACGGAAACACAGCAACAGTGTTTGGATTTAATTACCGTAGTTACCGATCAAGGACGCCGTCTTATCGACGATCTTTTATGTCTAAGTATGGCCGAATCGACCGATTTCGTTGTGGAAAAATCTGAAGTTTCAGCACGGCTGTTTTTGGAAAATTTGGCTAAAACCTACCAAATGTCGGCGCAAGAAAAGGGAATTACATTGCTTTATGAAGCGATTGAAACCACTTTTCATACAGACGCCGACAAGTTACAACGCATTTTAGACAATCTGATTTCGAATGCTTTAAAGTTCTCACCAAAGGAAAAGTGCGTCTGGATTCTCTTTTCAGAACGCGAAGACGCATGGATTTTCTCTGTTCGCGATGAAGGACCGGGCATCAGTACCGCCGATCAGACGAAGTTATTTCGCAAATTTCAGAAACTTTCTGCACGCCCAACCAACGGCGAAGCGTCGACAGGTTTAGGTCTAGCGATCGTGAAACAACTGGCAGAGCGGCTAAATGGCAGCATCGAAGTATCGAGCGCCTTAGGCGAAGGAACCACTTTTTCTCTGACTTTAAAGAAGTAGTATTTTATTTTTTTGAAAAACAAGTTTCTTGAGCTAGCGGAATTGGTAAATTCAGAACTTACCGTATAGTTTTACCAGCAGGTGCCTAATTGTGTTAAAGTGCGCTTTCAGATTCGTTCTATTTGGGCAGCATTTCCGGCTTTCGGCTGTATCTTTTTATCCCGCTTTGCTCCATAAAAAGGATGCCGCCTCTACCCGGGCTGCGAAAATCGTTACCGTCA
>JAIXTU010000140.1 GCA_027483785.1 Flavobacterium sp. | reverse complement strand
TCGTAAGTCACACCAATTCTATGACGCAATACGTCGTACACGACGGCACGAACATCTTCTGGAATAACATAACCACGGCGCTTGATGAAAGCATAACATTTTGCCGCAGTTGCTAGATTGATACTTCCACGCGGAGAAGCACCAAACGATATCAAAGGCTTAATACTTTCCAGCTTGTATTTCTCTGGATAACGTGTCGCGAAAATTAAATCGAGGATGTATTTTTCGATTTTTTCGTCCATATAAACTTCGCGAACTGCCGCTTGCGCGCGGATAATTTGTTCGGTACTGATAACAGCATTTACTTTTTCGAATCCGCCGGATAAATTCTGACGAATAACCAAGCGCTCTTCTTCAATTTTCGGATAATCGATGACGGTTTTCAACATAAAACGGTCAACCTGCGCTTCGGGCAATGGGTACGTTCCTTCTTGTTCAATCGGGTTTTGAGTTGCCAATACCAAAAAAGGCTGATCGAGTTTAAATGTGGTATCGCCAATGGTTACTTGCTTTTCTTGCATGGCTTCCAGTAAAGCCGATTGCACTTTAGCAGGCGCTCTGTTAATCTCGTCGGCAAGTACGAAGTTAGCGAAAATAGGTCCTTTTTTTATCGAGAATTCGTTGGCTTTGATGTTGTAAATCATCGTTCCGATAACGTCGGCTGGAAGTAAATCGGGCGTAAATTGAATACGACTGAAACTGGCTTGTATCGCTTGACTTAATGTGTTAATAGCCAAAGTTTTTGCCAATCCAGGTACGCCTTCCAACAAGATATGGCCTTTGCCGAGTAATCCGATGAGCAAACGCTCAACCATGGTTTTTTGCCCAACGATAACTTTGTTCATTTCCATCGACAACAAGTCGATAAATGCACTTTCGCGTTCAATTTTCTCATTAATTGCGCGGATATCTACCGATGTTCTTTGGTCTTCCATCTCTTGTGTTATTAATTCAGTTTGTTTTATGTTAAAATCTGGTCACAAATTGAATTTTTTTTTGGGATGATGATTGTTAAAGGATGGTTAAATTCTGACAGCACGTTTAAACCTTAAGTGTCATTTGTGATTTCCTTTTTATATTTTTAAGACTTTTGGGAAACTATTGAAAAATCAAGTAAAAATGACAGAAAAATTGCCCGACAAAATAATTGCTGGAGTCATGACATGGGGCGTCTGGGGCAAAGACTTAACTGTAAACGAAATGGCCGAACGGATTGTTACCTTCCACGAAAGTGGCATTAGCGATTTCGACCATGCCGATATTTACGGCGGTTACACTACTGAAGCTACTTTTGGTGCCGCTTTACGCGAAAGTGGAATCGATCGTTCGAAAATTCAATTGATTACAAAATGCGGTATTCAGTACGTCAGCGAAGCGCGTCCGGTTAAAATTAAACATTACGATTATAGTTTTGAACACATTATCGCTTCCGCAGAACAATCGCTCACCAATCTAAAAACCGATTATCTCGATGTTTTCTTACTGCATCGACCCAGTCCGCTGTTACAGCCCGATGAAGTAGCGGCAGCAGTCACTCGTTTGCTACAAACGGGTAAAATTCGTTCGTTTGGCGTGTCGAACTTTACCAACGATCAAACTGCATTGTTGCTTAAATATCTTCCGATTCAGTTTAATCAAATTCAGTTTTCTGCTAGCCATCACGAAGCTGCAACTTCTGGAGCACTCGATTTTATGCTGCTTCACCAGATAAAGCCTTTGGCGTGGAATCCGCTTGGAAGTTATTTTAAAATCGATTCTGAAACCGCTAAACGCCTAAAACCCGTTGTTGAAGAACTCGCTCAAAAATATGATGTTGGAACGGATACGATTTTATTAAATTGGATTCTAAAACATCCGGCGCAAATTGCTCCTGTGGTGGGAACTACCGATGTAAACCGACTTAAAAATCAACTGAAAGCACTAACTTTTTCGATGAGCACCATCGAATGGTTTGAAATATATACCGCAGCATTAGGACATAAAGTACCATGAAAAAAACAGCTCTTATTACCGGCGCAACCGGAGGTATCGGATCGGCTATTGCACGAAAATGTGCCGAAGCAAATTACCAATTAGTACTCTGCGGGCGCAATAGCGAAAAGCTCGAACAACTAAAAAGCGAACTCGAAAGTCAAACCGCTGTTTACACCGCACTATTCGACTTGAGTTCTCGTGAGCAAGTCGATCATTTTGCAACTCATTTACCTACTGAATTTTCGCAAATCGATTTGTTAGTAAACAACGCTGGAAACGCGCATGGCCTCGATTTATCACAAGACGCCGCGCTTTCCGATTGGGAACTCATGATCGACACCAACATTAAAGGCGTGATGTTTCTCACCAAAGCCCTATTGCCCAAAATGCTAGAAGTAGGCAGCGGACACATCATAAACATTGGTTCGACAGCCGCAAAAGAAGTATATCCGCGCGGAAATATGTACTGCGCCACCAAATCGGCAGTTGATACCTTAACCAATGGTTTACGCATCGATTTAAACGGAACGGGAATTCGCGTAAGTGCTGTACATCCGGCCATGGTACAAACCGATTTCTCCAAAGTGCGTTTCAAAGGCGATGAAGCGTGCGCAGCAAAAGTTTACGAAGGTTTTCAGCCGTTAAAACCAGAAGACATTGCCAACATCGTGCATTTTATAGCAAGCATGCCGCCTCATGTAAATATTTCAGATTTAGTTGTTTATCCAACCGATCAAGCTTCGGCAACTTTGGTAAATAGAAAACTATGATAAACAAGCGGTTGCTTATAAAAAATCTGCTCGCGCACAACGACGAGTCGAGTTTTTATGATAAAAAGCGACAGCTAAATTTGCACACGCGTGAAGGAAAGGCAAAATTCTTGAAACACATTTGTGCACTTTCAAATTCCAACCCGGCAAATCACTCGTATATCGTGGTAGGTGTGGAAGACAAAGACAATGAAATTGTTGGCGACGATTTCTTCGATGACAGTCGGATTCAAAACCTAGTGAATGCTTTTTTAGAACATGCGCCTAAAATTCAGTATGATAACGTACCGTTTCCGCATCTTCCGAAAGGGAAAGTAGTCGGATTGGTAACGATAAGTCCGAAAAATAAACCGTCGTTCTTCAAAAAAGGAATTCACACTATTGTTCAAAAAACGTGTTTCGTGAGAATTGGCTCAAATAGCGTTCCCGTGGAAATGCCCGTTACTCGAAATTTTAGCAATGTAGCTACAGTTGTAAGTATCGAAAACAACAGCCGAAACAGCATTCAAGATACGCTCGATAGTGTCATGGATTTTATGTACGTAAAACACCGCGACATGACCGCGCATTACAAGGTTTTCAAAGAACTATTTGTGATTTGCTGGGCCGGAATTCCCAAAAAAGTAAAGGACAAAACGTACTTATCGCGCGTAGACATCGAATTGATAAACGAACAAGTAAAATTGTTTTATTCGGCGCAAGATGAAGTACTTATTGAATTCGATGATTCGAGCTTCACCATAACCGAGTTTATTGCGCTCGGACTCAACGATAAAACCAGTTACTATCCGCTCGAACGACAAACCATACGTTTTTTCGATAACGGTTATTACAAACTCGACACCGAAATGCTTTTCGAACCGCCGGAATACAACCGAAAAGTTTTACACCATATTTATAACGCAACGCTTGCCACTTTGCATCGCGCTGTCCAAAAACCCGAAACAGTTCGTGAATCCGAATTAGAATCGGTGCCGCAAACCTTAATGATTGCCTATTTAAATGGTTTCGAAGACGCCAAGCAAAAACTAATCGACGCAAAATCGGTTTTCAAAAGTTTATCAAATCCAACCGCTTTTCAGAATTTTAAACACGCGCTGCGCATTCTTCGAAAAATGAAATACAACGCCGCTGAGTAGGTAAAGCGAACTACAGCAATATGTACGAATCGGAACTCTACTTAAAAATCGAAATATGCAGCTGTTTAATCGTTTTTTAGCTATGATTTGCATTTTCTAAAATGGTATTTTTGAATACAGGAAATTTAATGAAACAGCGATCTGAAGAAAATTTTTAATCGAGAACAGGTTATAAAAAAAGATTTGTGAAAATGCAAGACACTAAAATCATTATATACAATACAGCGGATGGAAAGGCCGCAGTTTCTTTGTACGCGAAGGATGGATCAGTATGGATGAATCAAAGCCAGTTAGCCGAGCTATTTGATACTACCAAGCAAAATATAAGTTTACACGTTGTAAATATACTGAAAGAGAAAGAATTGGTTGGGAATTCAGTTGTAAAGGAATACTTGACAACTGCCGCCACCTGAGTTTATCAAAGACTATTTAAACCCATCCACCTTAACCGTCACTTTGCCACTTACTTCCAAAAACGCCAAAATGGCTTTGTTGTTCACTTGAATTTTATCAAAAATCACCTCGTTCATCGTTCCGTTAACAAAAACGCCTGGCATCACGCTGTAGTTCGAGGTGTAGCGTTGCAATTGTTTTTTACCTTCTTCCAAATTCGGCGCAATACTGTAGCGACAAGCTTGTTGCATTTTCTTAAGTATCGTGCCCGAAGCCAGCCAATTAGCCGCTTTTACTAATGTACTTTTAGTATCTAGCACATAGTCTAAATCGTCGAAATAAATTTCTTTGGTTTGCGCGTTGTAAGCTGGGAATCCACTTAAATAGATATCGCCATTCAAACTTCCCGAAAGCGTTAAGGCTACAACTATTTTGCCCGATTTATGCCATAATTTTACCTGTTCCACTTTTACTTTTCGGCTGCCTGATGCAAATTCTTGCCCGGCGAAATTCTTGGTAATAATCGCCTCGGCATCGGCATACGTCGATACCGCAATAACTTTGGCATTTACCGCATGCGGAACCGATTTAACCGCTTTCAAAACAACAGCATCGCGATCAAAAAGCGATTTCGGTTTGGCGCCGATAAGCGTTTCAATCTTACACTTCACCCCCATATCCATTACCAAAGTGCTTTTTCCTATCGCAGCGTCGGTCGCGTAAACCTCAATGGGCGTAAATCGAACCCACGATTGGTAGGTTTCGCTTGCCAAACTCGGTTCCGACATTTTAGCCAAAGCATCTAAAACCTGCGGCTTAAAATCAACCGTTTTCTTAATCGCATCGTCTATGTTTTTTTTTTTTTTTTCTTTGAAATACTTGATCGCCGGATCAACTAAATACGTAATCGAAATTACTTTGCTGCCTAAAGTCATCGTGGGCGCTTCCTTCCAATCTAAATCGCTAATTCGGGTCTTGGTTTGCAGTTTCCAGTTCAATAAATTCACTTCACTCAACAAAGTAACCACACCGTTTAAGTCGAATTCGCGCGTATCGTACAAATCAATACCCAATTTTGAAGTGCCGTAACGGTAAAAAATCTTTGCTTTCAAAGGTAAAATCACCTTCATTTTGCCACTTTCCGACCGCAATTGTATCGGCGCTTGCTTCCAAACAGTCAGTTTAATGTCGTCGTCGGTAATATCTTTATCTTCGTAAATAACGCCGCTTAATGTTTTATTAATCTGATTTTCAATATCTTGTATTGATATTTCCACAGGCATGTTCAAAAACGAGGGTTCGGTGTCGTAAATCAACGGCGCCGCATCGTCGGGCTCTGGTTTTAACGATTCTATTTTTTTAACAGACGAGCAAGCTGTAAGTAAAACCGCTAACAGCCAAACAAGGTTTTTCATAATCAG
>JAIXTU010000249.1 GCA_027483785.1 Flavobacterium sp. | reverse complement strand
TGTATAAAATTTTGAAATTAACGCTGTTTTTCTCATTTACAACTACAGCAATCATTGTAATGACATGATAATGAGCATTCCAAACTCTTCGTATGTGGATTTTTGTCGCTTTTATTAAACAAAATTAAAGAGGTAGATTTAATTAAGATTACGGTTTTTCCGTAAAATGACTTTTTTCCATAAAAAAATATTTTATCGTCAACTATAATTCTTAAGAATTGATGTAAACGCCTGCTTTATCTTAATTTTAACGAATGTTTTAAATTCTATAATTGTTTTTTATGTTGGGTTTTTCGGGAAACAACCAATGATTATCCAACACATAAAAACACAGCAGCTTTTCTCTTATCTTCGCAAACACTATATTTAACATTCGTACATTATGAAGAAAATCTTATTGGCAGTCGTCGCTATACTGAGCATCCTACCCGCTCGTGCCGACGAAGGGATGTGGTTCCTTATGTTCATCGAACGTCTGAATCACCGAGATATGCAAAAGATGGGCCTCCAATTAACAACAGAGGAAATCTATAGCATTAACAATAATAGCTTAAAAGATGCTATTGTTCAATTTAATGGTGGTTGTACCGCCGAACTTATTTCTGGTAGCGGACTTGTTTTAACCAATCATCACTGCGGATACGATGCAATTGCAGAATTATCTACACCCGAAAATAATTATCTGAGAGATGGTTATTGGGCAGCCGACAAAAAAGGCGAGTTGAAGCCAAAGAGCTTATTCGTGCGCTTTTTTGTGAGAATGGACGATGTTTCTAAGCGAATCTTGTCGAAACTAAACGATAAAATGACTGAGGCTGAGCGCGAAAAAGCCATTAATCAGGAAATTGCATTGATTGAAAAAGAAAATAATGAAGGAGGGAAGTATGTAGTTTCAGTGCGTTCATTTTTTCAAGGAAACGAATTCTACTATTTCGTTTATCAAGATTTCAACGATGTGCGTTTAGTGGGTACTCCACCGGAAGCGGTAGGGAAATTTGGCGGCGATACTGATAACTGGGAATGGCCTAGACACACCGGCGACTTTTCCATGTTTCGTGTATATGGAGATGCTAATGGAAACCCAGCAGAATACAGCCCGAATAATGTGCCTTTAAAACCAAAACAACATTTGAAAATTAATTTGAATGGCGTAAAAGAAAACGATTTTGCCATGATTTTAGGGTATCCAGGCAGAACCAATCGCTGGATGCCTGCAGGCGGAATCGAGCAAAACGTAAAGTTTGCTTATCCAGCATGGGTAGAAGGCGCTAAAACAGGCATGGATAATATGCAAAAGTACATGCAACAAAGCGATGAGCTGCGTCTGAAATACGCTTCAAAATTTGCTTCAACTGCAAATTACTGGAAGAACAGACAAGGTATGATTGATGCACTTACCAAATTCCAAACCGCAAAAACTAAAGCGGAACAAGAAGCAAAATTCAACAAGTGGGCAAACAAATCAGAAAATAAGGCGCGTTACGGTTCAGTAGTGGAAACACTTAATAACTACTACAAAATGACCAATGAAAAGTCGCGTCATGACATGTATTTAACGCAACTTTTCCGCACCACTTCTTACGGAACTATCGGAAGAGGTTTGGGTAAAATGCTCGAAAATTATGCAAAAGCCGACGAGAAGAAGCGTCAAGAAATGAAGCCTCAGATTGAAGATGCAGTGGAAGGATTATTCTCAGAACAATACATACTAGCTGAAAAAGATATTATGGCGGCGCAATTAAAGTTGTACGCTACAAAAGCTGTTGGATATCCTATTGCACCTGTGGTTGAGAAAATTGCAAAAGCAAACAATAACGACTTTACAAAATTTGTTAACGCCACTTTCGATTTAAGTATACTTACTTCTAAAGAGCGAATCGCAGCTTTCCTAGAATTCCCAAGTGAACAACTGATTGCAAACGATCCTTTAAACCAGTTTTCAAACGAACTTCTAGCACATTTCTCCAAAAGATCAGACGAGCTTGCCAAAGCTCAGAACGATTACGGAGCCGCTTACCGAAAACTCGTAGAAGGTTTACGCGCTTCGAAATTGGCACCGATTCAATACCCAGACGCAAATTCTACCTTGCGTCTAACTTATGGAAAAGTTCGCGCTTTACCAGCAGACAAGCGTAACGATGCCAAAGTCAACAACTTTACAACTTTTGATGGAATGATCAAAAAGTACAAAAAGAACGATCCAGAATTCGACCTACCACAACGTATGTTAGATTTTGCAAAAACAAAAGATTTTGGCCGCTATCAAGATAAATCGGGTTTCATGCCGGTTAATTTCCTTACGGATAACGACATCACCGGAGGAAACTCAGGAAGCCCTGTTTTAAACGGAAAAGGTGAACTTATTGGTTTAGCTTTCGACGGAAATATCGAAGCGATGGCTGGTGACGTCATTTTTGATAAAAATTTGCAGCGCACTATCAACGTAGATGTTCGTTATGTTTTATGGCTAATCGATAAGTATGCAAATGCAAAACACATCGTTGATGAAATGACCATCGTCAAGTAAGTTTCATTGAATAAATCCAAAAGACCGTCGAAAACCGACGGTCTTTTTTTTGAATTTCCTTTTTTCGACTGTAGCGAATAATTCGATTTTCAGTACTCGTTTTCGTTTTAATTGAAGATATAATAAAGCCGACGATTTGGTGTTTCTATACCAAAGATTTAAAGGATGTTTTGAATGACCTTTAACGAATAAGCGTATCTTTGCGCGCAGTTTTTTAGATATGACAATACGTATTTTGTTAACGGCTTTTGCTATTTGTACGTTCGCATTTGCGCAAGCGCAACGAAATACAAAGAGTTTAGATAAGTTGTCTCCAGGAACGCAAACCAATACGAGACTCGATTCTAAATCCAACACCAAGGCCACCTCTTTAAAAGCAAATACTGCTGATATCACCATGTATCAGGTAATAAGTGCCAAAAACGATACGACCTACATCGATACATCGTTAACCATCCGGAAAGACTACATTTTTAATTATCTCCGAAAAGATAACTTCGGTCTTTTGCCGTTTGCCAACGAAGGACAAACATATAACACACTCGATTTTTCACTAACCAGACAAAATGCCATTCCTGGAATTGGCTTTGCGGGCAAGCACTTTTTTTACAAGGAAGTGGAAGACATAAACTACTATTCGGTTGCAACACCACTCACTGAATTGTATTACAAAACTGTGATGGAACAAGGTCACAGCTTAGATGCATTCATTACATTAAATACCAGTAAAAGGCATAATTTTTCTATTGCTTATAAAGGAGTAAGGTCGCAAGGTAAGTACGTTAACCAGCTTACAAGTAGCGGAAACTTTCGATTTACTGCTTCTTACATAACAAAAAATAAGCGTTATAGTTTGCGCGCTCACATGACTGCGCAAGATTTGTTGAATTATGAAAATGGCGGTATTGAAAGTATCGACGACTTTGAATCCGGAGATGCGGCTTTTACAGATCGACGTCGTTTGAGCGTTTATCTTCCCGATGCCGAATCGATACTTCGAGGCAATCGCTACTATTTCAATCAACAACTAGTTATTGCCGGTAAATCGGATCAAACTAATTTGCAAATTTCGCACGAGTTTACCTACGAGCACAAATTTTCAGAGTACAACCAACAAACAGTAAACGAACGCTTCGGAGCGGCCTACGTTCCTTCTAATATCAAAGATAAGGTGCGCTATAACACTATGAAGAATCAACTTGGTGTAAGTTTTGGAAACAAGAAAATAGGTCGTATCCAGCCTTATGCTGCTTTTCAGAATTTCAATTATTTTTATAGATCAATCATTGTTAATGACAACGATCTTATTCCCGCGTCATTGAAACTAGAAGTTCCTTCGATAGGAGGGAATTATACCTTAAATCGCGATAAAATTATTTTTACAGCCGATTATTTCGAAGGTGTTACCGAAAAAACATCGCAACTCAAAGCAAATATTACTTACCGTCCAAACGATCGATTCACCTTTTCGGGAAGCCTTGAAAATTTGTCACAAATACCCGATTTTCAATATAACTTGTTTCAGAGTAGTTTTATAGATTACAATTGGTCGAACAATTTTGTCAATCAAAAAATTAATCGAATTTCCGCTTTTGCAGAAACACCCTGGATAAACGCTTCGTTTCAATACAACCTAATCGACGATTATCTGTATTTCAGCGGTCAGGAAAATACAAGTACTAACGGTCAAAACGTTACTCGGGTGTTGACGGTAAATCCCGAGCAATACGGCAAATCAATTTCACATTTTTCAATCAAATTAGCCAAAGAAATTACATTCGGAAAGTTTGCGCTCGACAATACAGCGTTGTTTCAACAAGTTGTTCAGGACGACGACATTCTAAATGTTCCCGATGTAGTTGTTCGTCAGAGTTTTTACTTCAGCGAATATTTGTTTAAACGCGCATTATTCCTTCAAACAGGTTTCACCGTAAATTATTTTACTTCGTACTTTGCAAATAATTACAATCCGGTCATTGGCGGTTTTTACGTTCAGAACGATCGTAAAATAGGAAATTTCCCTTTGATCGATTTTTTTGTAAACGCTCGTGTGCGTCAAACACGTATTTATCTAAAGGCAGAACATTTCAATTCGCCGCTAACAGGATTTAACTATTACAGTGCACCCGATTATCCGTATCGCGATTTTACCGTACGCTTTGGTTTGGTGTGGAACTTTTTTCAATAGAAATTATGAAATACGCAGAAAATATTCTTGGTACCATAGGCAATACGCCACTAGTTAAAATTAACAAACTAACGACCGAAATTGATGCTTTGGTTTTGGCAAAAGTTGAAACGTTCAATCCGGGGAATTCTGTCAAGGATCGCATGGCTTTGAAGATGGTCGAGGATGCCGAAGCTGATGGACGATTAAAACCAGGTGGCACCATCATTGAAGGTACTTCCGGAAATACAGGCATGGGTTTGGCTCTTGCAGC
>JAIXTU010000356.1 GCA_027483785.1 Flavobacterium sp. | reverse complement strand
TGTTGGCGATGTATTTGTTGAGGCGAATCTCGTCGGCAGCAGTTTTTTAGGTTGTCTTGCTGCTGGTTTTACGGCAGAAATTTCCTTGCGACTGTCGGAAGGCTTATAATCTTTTTTGTACGTTGTTTTTTTATTTTTTGGCTTCGATGTAGCTGTCTTTCTCGGTTTTTCTGATTTCCCCGGCATAATTCAAAATTTTGGCAAAGGTAGTCAATGCCCGTCAATTAGCAGGTTGTTTTGTGCACGAATGCCGCAGCCCCGATGGCAACGAAAAGCTTTTGCGGTTGGTGCGCTGCGAGAAACGCTTTGCAGCGGCGACCAAAGGAAGCCGTTGCCACGCGATTTTCGAGCGCGCACCAAACGTAAAACTTGTAGTGAACAGCGGGATTAGCTGCCTAGATAATTGGAAAGAGACGATTTTTAACTTTCAAAAATACTATCAATTTCTGTTTTATATTTCTGTTCTTAGCAGCTGATCTGATTTTATGAATTTTAAATTATAGAGCAGTTTTATCTAAATACTCATATTTGCAATCAGATATCTTTCTTAGCTTTCCTCTTGTCTTTAATTCAAAATAACCAACAGCTGGGCTACGTTTATATACATAACCAGTATATTCATCAAATTTAAATTCGCGATAATATATGCCACTATCTGTTATATATACAGCTAAATCATCCTTTGAAGAATTCCATTTTTGTTTTTCATAGAAGCCTGTATCAATATGGTAATGTATATTATTGATCTCGAAAATTATCATTGCTTTTGAGCCAGTTTTTACATCACTTATGGTGGGATCGAATACAACTACTTGCTGAATTGAATCTTGAGGCATCAAATCCTTTCCGCAAATAAATTTTTTAGCGGATAGGGAATAGAAAGCAAAGGTTTTGATAGGAGCGCTACTTTCATTTACTAAAGTTAGACTAATTTCTTGCGGACGAGCCGTGCATGCCGATAAGAGTACACAATAAAATAGAATGATTAAATGTATTCTTTTACAAGATAGGGTTATTGATTTGTCCATTTTAATGTTGAATTAGGTAAAAGTCCTCCATTTTCTTGTAATGGAGTTAGATATTTTAAAGTACCATCATTATGTTCTGAAATTATAATTGTTTTCATATCGTCAGTATCGGTCCATGCTGGATAAGCGTCACCAATATCTTGTCCACGCTCATTGTTGTGTGAATCCATTAAAAATTCTAAGCCGCTATTTATCGGCATTTCATGTGCAGCAGCAAAGAGCTGCATTACTTCTTTTTGAAATCTGTTTGCTCCAAGCGCATTCCAAAGAGCATGACGTACTGCATCAGCATGACCGTTATGCACTTTCCAATAATCAAAATTGATATTTTGAAGATACCGGGCGTAGGCAAGCGACGTATCTGCATTAAATTTATGAATGACGGCTTGGGAAGGATAAACCGAAAAAGCTAAAAGTTCATAAATGTTAGGAGTTGGTTCTAGAGTTTGGTTATCTGGTTGTATTGGTAATCTGTCAATAATTTCGAGATTATTTAACCACCACTCATACGGCCAACCCTCGTTTTTGCCCGGATAATTTAGTTCGTCAAAACTCTCTATTGGTACCGCATTAATTGCATTTAAAATTTGTCTAACAAACGCTTTTGTTGCGGGTTGATATCCATCGCTTTCTAAAAGGTTTATAATTTTGTTTTTTACCGGATTACCTTCTAATTCATTCCAAATGTTTCGTTCGGTTGGTTCTAGTTGTGTTACAAAAATATCAATTAAGCGAATAAGTATTAAAGGATTAGTTATAAGGTAATCATTGCAACTGGAGGTAGGGCTTAAAGTTTGTAATACTGGTCTAACAGTTAGGCAATCATTTGAATCAGGATTAATAACAGCAGGAAACAAGTTTGGAGATTGTTGCGAACCATTATTGCCGCCTCCTGTTACAGGGGTATATCCTCCACCTCCATTTCCTGGATTTGTTCCAATTGGTGGCGTGCCCCCACCCCAATTACCGCCCCAGATACCAGAAAATCCACCTCCACCGCCCGAACTGCCAGAGTTTTCGTCTGCTTCACCTTCCGGGCAGTCTATTGCTACAATCATGACTTTGTACTGACTAGGAGCAACTTCAATTCGTCTGTATCCGTAACATGTGCCGTCGCTGCCAACATAAACAACTCCAGATGGTTCTTCGCTACTAAGTAATCTTAATTGGGAGTTATCTATAGAAAAAGGTTTGCCTGTTAAAGCATTAATTAAATCGGTATTTGAAATCGTATAGTTTGCGAGGTAAACCTTTACTTCCTCATCTTTGTTTTGACTTACGATGATATTCTTGATAATCGACGGAACGGCTTGTGATTGTTTGATATAAAAAGTGTAAGACAAATAAGAGCCTTCGATTTCAACTTTCTCAATTTTTGTAGTATCAATCAAGTATTCTCCATTCCCCTCATTCCGTCTTTGCACTTGTTCTGCTGTAACGTACGGATTAATTGCAGCGAATAGCGCGGGATCGTCATTTTGTACCTCAGTAAAGGTGGAGGTAGAAGCCTTTATTTTAAAATTAGATTTTTCTAGTGTGTCTAAATCACTACTACAGCTTACTAGTAAGCTAGAAAAAAATGTCGCAATGATAAGCTCTTTGCAAAGAAGCAATGTTTTAATTTTTTTTGTAAAAATAAAACAGTTTAGCCAAAATAAAGAATAACTCTCCTTACGTCTGTTAGTGCTATTAGTCAGGATGGTAATAATATTTTGAGTGATTTTCG